>NZ_JBFPJI010000117.1:0-10440 GCF_040838205.1 Bacillus sp. S4 | reverse complement strand
GTATTGTATATTAACGTTTTTTATATTTCAAGTATTAGTTGTTTACACCTCTCATTTTTACCATTCAAAAAGCTTTTTTATATACATTGACACTTTCTAAAAGATAGGTTAAAATAACTATAAATTAATAAGTAACTAACTAAAATTAAATAGAGGTGAAAACAAATGCAAAACATTTTATTCCGCATTAACGAATTAGCAAAAAAAGAAAGAACATCTGGATTAACAGTTGATGAAAAACAAGAACAACAAATGTTGCGTCAAAACTATACAAAAACATTTCGTGGAAGCCTAGATTCCATTTTATTAAACACAAAAATTGTTGATCCAAATGGTATTAATGTTACACCAGTTGCATTACAAGATGCTAAAGATCGTTTGAAATTTAGTAAATGAGTTCCGCGCATAAGACCACATTTCAAAAAACATAAAAAGAGCTGAAATTCCTATATAGAAATTCCAGCTCTTTTTATTGTCTTTTCTAATTTAGTATACGAGCGATACATAGCAATTCTCCACGATACGATCATCGCAAAGGCAAGTAAGAAAAACATCCCGCTTAATTGTGCTAAATCAATCGATTGACTTAAATATGATTTAAGTCCTACTCGTACAGCTAATAATCCAACTAAAATAAATATGAACGCTTTTGACGGTTTCATATATATGTCTTCACCTTTTATTTCGAACTTAGATGTTTTAATAAGAAATATAGAGAAAATAAGTCCTATACTAATTGCCTCTACTATTTCTAACGATGTTAACCGAAACTCTGATAAGAAGTACATCGATGCGCCAGTACTCATAAAGATTGGCGGTAATATAATTTTCTTTTTCGTTACCGGTTTTTTCGCTGACTTAAATCGAAGAAACATTACTCCAACGGCCATGCAAACTGCTACGATACTTGATAAAAGTGCTAAACTCATACTCTCCACCCCTATCTATTTAAAAGACTTTTTGAGCAAAATCATAAACCAAACAAGCCCGACACTTATAATGACATGAGCTAATCCAGCCATATGGCTTAAACCGTTAAAGTCTGTTCCGTTTACTTGTAAAATACCTCTAAATACCATTGTAGCGATTGTAAAAATTAATCCTATGTTATACACAACAAACCATGCACGAAAACTTTTTGTTTCACGGACATTAAATACTTTAAATAGAGCCAAAGCGACCAAAAAGAATACGAAGCCGAGCACTAATACGTGTGTATGCACTAATTGCAACATAGTGGATCCTTTAATTCCTTGCGCTTTTGTATACTCTCTAGCAAATACACCTGATAATAAACCAATAATTAAGTAAATGAATGCTGCATTATATAATTTCTTCATTATATTCCTCCTGCTGTAGAACGACAATTAATATCGTCACTTTCCATATTCACTGCAATCATTTTACGCAAAGTTTATGAACGGAATATGAACAGAGTATTACATTGTTAGTTTGGTTTTTTATTTCTTGAAAATAAAAAGGCCATTCCACAACTATTAATTGTGGAATGGCCTTCTAACTTATTTTAAATCTTCAATTGAGAAGGCACCAGGCAATAACTGCTCTACAGTCACTTCTTTTTCATCGCCTTTTACATTCGTTAGTAAAACTGGCATTTTCGGATTACAAAATTCAGCAATAACTTGTCTACATGCACCACATGGTGAAATCGGTCCGTCCGTTTCGCCTGTAATGACTAAGTAACTAAAGTCACGCTCACCTTCTGATACTGCTTTAAAGATTGCCGTTCTTTCTGCACAGTTACATAAACCGTAAGAAGCATTTTCTATATTACAACCAGTATAAATTTTACCTTCTTTCGTAACTAACGCTGCACCAACAGGAAATTTTGAATACGGAATATACGCTTTTGATAACATCTTATTTGCTTCTTCAATATATTTTTTCTTATCCATATTATTTCCTCCTCAAAGTAAATGTAATTATGATTAGTCAGTAATAACTGTATGAACCAATTTAGGAGCCACTGCTGTTTCAGAGATAGAAATATTTTCATAAATTTTTGCTTTTACATCTTCTACATTTTCACGATTTGCGTAAATCGTTACGAATGGCTCACCTTCTTTTACTGCGTCGCCAACTTTTTTACGTAACATTAAACCTACAGCTAAATCAATTTCATCTTCCTTCGTTGCACGACCTGCACCAAGTAACATAGCTGCGATACCGATTTCATCTGCAACAATGTTTGAAATAACACCTGAAGTTTTTGCAGGTACATCAATTACATACTTCGCTTGTGGCATTTTTTCTGGATTGTCTACAATCGAGCTGTCTCCGCCTTGATTGCTTAAGAACTCTTTAAATTTCTCAGTTGCTTTTCCGTTTTTCATAACTTCAATTAGCATTTCACGAGCTTCTTCTAATGTATTTGCTTTTTTCGCAAGTACAACCATTTGGCTACCTAATACAAGTACTAATTCTGTTAAATCTTCTGGACCTTCACCTTTTAAAGTATCAATTGCTTCCTTCACTTCTAGAGCGTTACCAATCGCAAAACCAAGAGGCTGTGACATATCTGAAATTACTGCCATCGTTTGACGTCCAACATTATTTCCGATACGTACCATTGCATGAGCTAATTCTTTTGCATCTTCTTCTGTTTTCATAAATGCACCAGCACCTGTTTTCACATCAAGTACGATCGCATCAGCACCAGCTGCAATTTTTTTACTCATAATTGAACTTGCGATTAGAGGAATCGAGTTTACTGTTCCTGTTACATCACGAAGTGCATAGATTTTTTTATCAGCAGGTGTTAAGTTTCCTGTTTGTCCGATAACAGCCACTTTATCACGGTTTACAATATCAATGAATTGCTCTTTCGTAATTTCAACGTGGAATCCTTCCACTGCTTCTAATTTATCAATTGTCCCGCCCGTATGTCCTAAACCACGACCAGACATTTTTGCTACTGGTACATCTAAAGCAGCAACTAATGGTCCTAATACTAATGTTGTTGTATCACCAACACCGCCAGTTGAATGCTTATCTACTTTAATACCTTCAATTGCTGATAAGTCGATTGTTTCTCCAGATTCAACCATTGCCATTGTTAAGTCTGCGCGTTCACGATCCGTCATATCTTGGAAGAAGATTGCCATTGCAAGTGCACTCGCTTGATAATCAGGAATACTTCCATCTGTATATCCATTAATAAAGAAATTAATTTCTTCAGTCGTTAATTCTTTTCCATCACGTTTTTTCGCAATAATATCTACCATTCTCATTGTAATCACCATTCCTTTTTATATTATATGAATCTGTTAAAATAATAAGCCAACGATTGTTGCTGATAAGAAACTTACTAATGTTGCACCAAAAAGTAATTTCAAACCAAATCTTGCGACTACATTCCCTTGTTTTTCATTTAAGCTCTTAACTGCCCCTGCAATAATCCCAATTGAAGAGAAGTTTGCAAACGATACTAAGAATACAGATATAATCGCTGTCGTTCTAGCTGAGAAATTAAAGTTTCCTTGTGCTAAATCTGTCATAGCGACAAATTCATTCGATACTAATTTTGTTGCCATAATATTTCCGGCATTAACTGCTTCATGCCAAGGTACACCCATAATAAATGCAAATGGTGCAAATACATAACCAAGAATTTCTTGGAATGAGATACCGATTACACCTTTAAATACTGCATTAATGAATGCGATAAGAGCAACGAAACCAATTAACATAGCTGCTACTGTAATCGCAACTTTAAACCCATCTATAATGTATTCCCCTAATACTTCAAAGAAGGTCTTTTTCTCTTCTTCTTGTACTTCTAACATATCCTCTTCTTCTGTAACTTCATACGGGTTAATAATAGAAGCGATAATGAAGCCACCGAATAAGTTAAGCACTAAAGCGGTTACAACATATTGCGGTTTTAATAACACCATGTAGGATCCAACGATAGACATAGAAACGGTAGACATCGCAGATGCACATAATGTATACATTCTTTTTTCTGGCAATAATCCTAGTTGTTTCTTAACTGAAATAAACACTTCAGATTGTCCTAAAATCGCAGAAGCTACCGCGTTATATGATTCTAGTTTCCCCATTCCATTTACTTTACTTAATACTAGACCGATAGATTTCACAATAATAGGTAATACTTTAATGTGTTGCAAAATACCTATTAAAGCTGATATAAATACGATTGGCATTAATACGCTTAAAAAGAATGAAAACTCTTTTTGATTTACTAATCCACCAAATACGAAATTCACACCATCAGCGGCATATTTTAATAATTCTCCAAAACCATCTGCTATTCCGCTAATTAATATATTCCCTACACTTGTATTTAATAATAAAAACCCCAAAATGAATTGTAATATAACCATCGTTATGATTGGGCGATATTTGACTTTCTTTCTATCATTACTAGCAAGCCAAGCGATACCTAAAATCAATACGAGGCCTAAAACACCGATTAAGTATTTCATAAGCCGTCTCCTCCCATTCGTATCCGCTTACATCTTTTTCAATTGTTAAAGCAATAGATACACTTTACTTTAAATGTGTATCTATTGCCCTTTACTTCATTATTGATTAGTAGTTATCTGTAGCACCTTTTGCATCATTTAATACGATTGCAACACTAGCACTTGCTCCAACGCGAGAAGCTCCAGCCTCTACCATTTTGTCTGCATCTTCACGTGTACGAACGCCGCCAGATGCTTTTACACCAACGTTTGGTCCAACTGTTTTACGCATTAATGCGATATCTTCTGCAGTTGCTCCGCCAGTTGAGAATCCAGTTGAAGTTTTTACGAAATCAGCACCAGCTTTTACTGATAATTCACAAGCACGAACTTTTTCTTCATCTGTTAGAAGGCAAGTTTCAATGATTACTTTTACAAGAGCTTTTCCTTTTGCTGCTTGTACTACTTCATAAATGTCTTTCTCAACGAACTCATTGTCGCCATCTTTTAAAGCACCTACGTTGATTACCATATCAACTTCAGTTGCACCTTTTGCGATAGCATCTTTTGTTTCGAATGCTTTTGTTTCAGTAGTGCTTGCTCCTAATGGGAAACCGATTACAGTACAAACGTCTACATCATGTCCAGCTAATTCTTCAGCAGCTAGCTTTACCCATGTAGGATTAATACAAACTGAAGCAAATTTGTATTGCTTTGCCTCTTCGATTACTTTCATAACATCTTCTTTAGTAGAATTTGGTTTTAAAATTGTATGGTCAATTAACTTTGCAATGTTCATTATCTTCACTCCTCATATCTTTTAACAACTTCATTCTAACTCTTAGTTGAACAAATGTAAATACACTTTTGAAATTTTGTTCACTATTTTACAAAAGGGAATTTCTTGTAGTAGATACGGTGCATTCTAGCTGAGAAACAATTCATATACATCACAAGTTGAAATCAAAACTTTTATGTTAACACTGGTAGTATGTATCTCAATATCCATAATTATTTTTAAAAAGGAAGTTTGTGTTCCAAGAAGGACTCCTATCATTTATACATAAGAAAATAAAAGGCTTTCTCAAAATTAATATTTTGAGAAAGCCTTTTATTTCTAACCTTTTTGATAATGTAACAATTCCTTCGCCGTATGCTGATCGATAATTAATACATTTGCATACCCGCCACGTAACGCACCATCAATTGCTTTTACTTTTCTATTACCACCTGCAACTAAAATAGAACGTTTCTTTAATTTAAGTTCCTCTAACTCAATTCCAATTGTACGCTTATTAATTTCTTCGCTACTAATATTTCCGTCTCCATCAAAGAAACGTGAACAAATGTCACCGACCGATTGTTTTTTCAAAATGTTCGTTTCATCCTTATCGAAATATCCTAATCGGAATAATAGCGCTTCGTCTCGCACTGTTCCAACAGTGAAAACTGCAATATTCGCTTGTTTTCCCATTTCGATAATGTGATGAATATGTCTATCTTGCTCCACTAATTCTTTTGTCACTGCATTATCAAATATAACTGGAAGGGGTAGATTTCTTGGCGTCGTTTGAAAAGCATCTGCAAATAAAGCAATCGTCTCATTCGCATATGTATTTACACTTGAGTGACTAATGCCACCTTTTAATTGGACAACCTCTACACCTTTCACATGTTGCGGCACGATTTTTCTAGCGATTTCATACATCGTCATTCCCCAGCTTACACCAACGATATCACCAGTTTTCACGGTCTTTTCCATATACTCAGCAGCATACTTACTAATATACTCCGTAATCGTTGCATATTCTGGTACTGGAGAAAATACGACATGCGCTTCTAACAGGTTGTACTTTTCTTTAAGTAAATTCCCAACGTTATCTAAATCAGCAAACGGATCGGCTATGCTAATTTGAACAAATCCTTTTTCTTTTGCGTACTTTAATAATCTAGAGATCGTCGGTCTTGAAATATTTAATTTGTTAGCAATTTCTTGCTGACTATAATCTGATTGATAATATAATCTTGCAACTTCAACGCTTAACTGTTGTTTATCTTTTTCCATAGTAACTTATTACAAACCCTTTCCTGTATTTCCCTTTCGTTACAAGCATTATACAGCTTTATGCAAGAAATTTCGACTACCGAATTTTATCCACCTAAACTTCTATTCCACTTAGTATATACAATGAAACTTTATTGTGTAGCTTCATAAACTCAATACAGATGATCTTGAAGCAGATAAAGTGAAACTTTAATCAGTGGGGGGGTTGTCCATCCCCCACTGATTATTAGCCCTCACCAATCGGGCTTTTACGGGCAGTTGATCTCCCACCTAAATCCCCCGAATTTTGAGGTGGGAGTCTTACTGCACGCAAATAGCGGGATAAATCGATTCATATTCAATTCATTCTTTTTGTTCTTTCTGTAGTAACGATAACAAAACCCTTCAATAACAAACATTGAATATTATTTATGGAACTTCCTTAACGTACGGTAAAACCAAGTTTTTTAACATAGAAATTCCTTAGCGTACAAAATTCACGTTTTGATGGCGAGACCCCATGGCCATCAAGCTAAAGTTTTAATGTACCCCAAAATAAAAATTTTCTTTCACTACAGTTAATTACTTTGAGAAGTCAGCGGATTTTTTCATTTTAGGGGGATTTTGTTTTGTTAGCTTGATAGTGATGGGATACAGCCAACATTTTGGAAGTTTTATATGCTAAGCGAATTTCAACCTAAAAAAGTCGAATTCCTGTACGTTAAGTGAAGTGGCATTTCATTCAAATAATCCCTATTATCTGAAGTTAATAAAGTCTGTTACACTCTCTTCTTTAAAAACGTTTCCATAATATCCTTCTTGAATCTTTCATAATCAAGCTGAAAAGCTACATTATGCGCTTTATAGCCTGGATTAGTAGCAAAACGAAAGTCTGCAATACTTTGACCAAATCCTTCCCCTTGATCAGGAATTACTTTAATGGGTACTCTTGAAAGGCCAACAGCCTCTTGATTCAGCAAATACCACACTGTTACAAAATCATGCATAGGGCTTCCACTTATACCAGGATTAGACTTGGAGTAGAATTTATAATAATAGTCTAACATAGGTTTGATGATGAGTCCTGCAAGGTCCTGTGTATTCCGATGAAATGCATCAATTTGCTGGACCATTTCGGGTGTAACAATCGCATGTTGAGTCACATTTAAAGGAATAATTGTCAAGTTCTTTGCATGCTGCAGAATTAAGTTTGCTGCATAAGGGTCTGAGTAAAAGTTAGCTTCAGCCACAGCAGTTACGTTACCTGGATAGAAAAAAGCTCCCCCCATGCAAATGCATTCTCTTACGTTTCGCATTGTTTCTAAATTCAACACAAAAGTCGTAGCTAGCGAAGAAAGTCTTCCTAAATTGATAATTGTAAGATCTTCTAAATTTGATTCTATAATTTGATAAATATCATTTAAAGGATAAACTGGATATGAAATTTCAGGGGGAATGATAGGTCCTAATCCGACTTTTCCATGTACCTCAGGGAAATACTGAATCAATATACCTGTCAACGGTACAGAAGCACCAAGGAATACGGGTATCTCTTCTCTTCCTGCAATGTACTTCAAATAGTTAATATTTCTTATTGCATTTTCTCTGGATACATTTCCATAATCGGCTACAATTCCTACAAGTTGAATGTCTTTACGAAAAAAGGTGTACAGTATAGCAAACGCATCATCAATCCCCAAATCTGTAAACAGGAGAACCTTTTTTTTCATATCTCTTCCTCCAAAATCTATAAAATCCTACTTTCACTAATGATGTAGTGATCAGACTAAGCTTGTATGTATATATTTTATGTATTCTTAAAGAGTGGATTCTATTCACTTGAAATAGCTTTGCTCATCTAAATTTGATATTATGTTCAAGCGTAAGTTTCTGTTCTTAAGTTGATGGGCATGTTGTGCTATCCCATGCCTAAAGGCGATGGGCTTTCTCGTTCGGAATGGCTGTAAGTTCTTCTACATTAAGTACGGACGGATACTTTTCTCCAGTTATAGAATGGTCTTTAATGATTATAAGTATTATTTTAAACATTACTGCAGTTATAGGCTTATCACTACACGTCTTTGTATATCAACCTATGAAAAGATTTGAAAAAATTAAAATGAGACCTTCAAATAAAATAATTATATTTGAGGTAACACCACCTCGCCATCGAGTGTTGATTTAGAAAAAAGTTTAATTATAAATATTTTATGATATTCAATAAATTTAACTTATAAAAATATTTTTATTCAACTATCCTGTCCCGTTAGTTTAAGTACATTTCTTCACAATTTTTACAGTGATAGTAACATAAATACCCAACAAAAAATCATCTCACCTCTAGAAATCTATAATGGTAGTTTTAGAATAAGTGAATAAGAGAAATAACCACCATTGATTATTTCTCTTTTCATATACATATTTATTTTTGGAAAAATAACCTAACTCCAAATGCTAATAATACTGTACCAGTAATACCCTCTATTGTACGGTTCACTTTTTCTTTTCGTAAAAAGGTTCTTAATTGACGTATTAGTGAGATATAAAGTAAATACCATATTGCTGTCAAAGTCGTAAATGTGAGTCCTAACAACAGAAATTGGAAGAGATGACTCTGATTGCTCACAATAAATTGGGGTAGAAAACTTAGGAAAAATACAGCCGTTTTCGGATTTAAGATTGCCGTGGTAAATCCTTGTCTAAAACTTTTAATCGTACCAATATCCTTAGAGTTCATTTCCACTGAACCTGACATATCTTCTTTTTTAGAAAAGGCACTTTTAATTGACTTTACAGCTAAGTAAATTAAATAAAAAGCCCCAGCATATTTTATTAATGTAAATAGCATAGCAAATTTCATTAGGATAGCAGAGAGTCCTAGTGTAGCCATTATTGTATGAATCATCATTCCAGATACCGTTCCTAAGACGGTCCTTATCCCACCATTTCTACCATGCGAGATAGTGTTTTTTGTAACTAAGGCAAAACCGGGACCAGGCATTATTATGATTAGGATTGCTGTAAGGATAAATAATAAATAATTTTCCATGTTTTAGTATTTCCTTTCCAATTTTTAGTTTTGCTTATAGTATAGCTTTTTCCCTTAAAACATTAAATATAAAAAGCGTGATCAGGAGTTTATCGAGGTTATTAGTATCAATTTGACCAAACATTATCCCAAAGCTACATTGATAAAACACACGGCAAACTTATGGGTAAAATTACAAGCTCGGCTCTCACAAAAAACGGGATAAAAAATAAACAGCGGCACTAGTCCGCTGTTTATTTCGTCACGCCTTCATGTAATTTTTCTGTATAATCCTTTACATCCTTCCAGCTATCTTTCGCCGTATTTAAATCTTCTTTTATAAAGGTAAACTCTTCAGTGCTAATTCCTTTTACGTTTTGTAGTAAATTATTATATTTTGCACCTACCGTATACCATTGATTTGATATATTTTGCAGTGCCGTAATTGCTGCATCAATTGTTTCTGTCATATTTGTTGTTTTATTTTTCACATCTGTTAAAATTGCCACTTCTGCTTGCGCTCCTGAAATTCTATCCTTTAAATTGGCTATTTCTCTTTCGGCATTTGCAATATCTTTTTTCGCAATCGCAATCATCGGCCCGCCAGCAAGACATGTTATTAGCGCTACGCAAAGTACACCACCAGCAATGACCATATCATTACTCTTTTTGATCGAATCATTATATGTATTTATTTGTTGCTCTAGAGCTGGAATACCAGCATTCGTACTCGCCAAAATCGAGGTTAATTGATTTGTATCCTCTTTAAAACTATTTGTATCTTTCGCCATTCTATCGCGAAAAGCTTTTAAATCTCCTAATAATACATCTACCTCATTTTGATTCTTTAAAATATCCGCATACAACTTTTCTAAATCAGCTTTTAATTTACCACTATCTTTTTGATCGATAGCTAATAG
>NZ_JBFPJI010000116.1:0-10556 GCF_040838205.1 Bacillus sp. S4 | reverse complement strand
TCATAACGTAGTACAATACAGTTATTAACACAATCGCTACAAAAAACGCGAATACGGCCACAACATACCCATCTTTATTTAATAACAAACATATGGAAATAGATATTATAAAAATCGGAAACACGAGACGTACCTTATCCTTCACTTCTTCTGTCGTATCTGTATGATGAAAATACTGTGTAATTCCTACCATAAGAGATGACAAAATAATAACCGACAATAGTAAAGGTCCTGGCATTCCGATCTCTCCTTTCTCTATTTCTAATTATATACAAACCCCACACTCTTTAAAAGTTAGATAATTCAGCCTTTTAATCTTTTCTACATCCACTCTTTAATGTATTGTTACGCCACGTATACTAACTCAATTTAAGTTATACATATAATAGCGCCTTCAACACGACATTTTCAAATAATAGCACTTACAGTAATGTTGTAATATTCCTCTTCATTCTCTGAAATCCTGCAAATATAACTCGTCAAAATATGCAATAAATAATAACATTAAGCACCTAATTTAGACAAAAATTATAGAGGACATTTCAGCATGTATCAAGAAATAAGAATAAGAAGATAAGTAAGGGGGGATTTATAATGACTGAACACGTTTTATTTTCTGTTAGCGAAAACGGCGTTGCATCAATTACTTTAAACCGTCCAAAAGCACTCAATTCTTTATCCTATGACATGTTACAGCCAATTGGGCAAAAACTTAAAGAATGGGAACAAGATGAGCGTATTGAACTCATCGTTTTAAAAGGAGCTGGGACGAAAGGTTTTTGTGCAGGTGGTGATATTAAAACGCTATACGAAGCACGTTCTAACGAAGTTGCATTACAACATGCAGAGCAGTTTTTTGAAGAAGAATATGAAATTGATACATTTATTTATCAATACAAAAAACCAATTATCGCTTGTTTAGATGGAATCGTAATGGGCGGTGGTGTCGGTCTGACAAATGGAGCTACGTATCGAATTGTAACAGAGCGTACGAAGTGGGCAATGCCTGAAATGAACATCGGTTTCTTCCCTGATGTCGGTGCTGCTTATTTCTTAAATAAAGCGCCTGGATATACTGGCCGATATGTTGCTTTAACAGCATCCATTTTAAAAGCTCCTGATGTATTATATATTAACGCTGCTGATTACTTTATGACATCAGATTCATTACCAAATTTCCTTACCGAACTTGAAAATGTAAATTGGAAAAAAGAAGATGTACATACTCAGTTAAAAGAAGTTATTCGTACATTTGCAACCGCTCCAAACTTAGATGGCAATCTTTCTTCTTTATTAGAAGAAATTAATTCGCATTTTGCATTCGATACAATTGAAGGAATCATTCAATCTTTAGAGAAAAATCAAAGTCCATTTTCCCAAACAACGAAAGAACAGTTATTATCAAAATCGCCTGTTTCATTAAAGGTAACATTAAAACAGTTTATCGATGGCCAAGAAAAGTCAGTTGAAGAATGTTTTGCGACAGATCTTATACTCGCTAAAAATTTCATGCGACATGAAGATTTCTTTGAAGGAGTACGCTCCGTTGTAGTTGATAAAGACCAAAATCCAAATTATAAATATAAACACTTAAGTGATGTTTCAGAAGAAGATGTAAATCGATTCTTTAACTTACTTAACGCCTAAACAAAGAGGTCATATATTGTAGCTCACTCTCAGCTACTCTATATGGCCTCTTCTTTTTAGTTAAATAATTTTAAATATAATTTAATTTTATTTAACTAAAATGTATGTTAAACTAACGTTAATCGAATTTTCTAAAAACAATAAAGGAAGGCGGATAACATTATGGAAAATTTTTTTCTGTTTATTATTATGTCTATATGTCTTATTATTCTACCCGGTCCTGATACAGCAATGGCTACGAAAAACACATTGGTTGCTGGCAAAATCGGCGGCGTAAAAACTGTTTTTGGTACTTGTGTTGCGCTTTTAATTCACACTTTAGCTGCTGTAATTGGTCTTTCAGCACTTATTGTAAAGTCTGCTCTTTTATTTTCTATTTTTAAATATGTTGGTGCTGTATATTTAGTCTATATTGGTATTAAAGCCCTTTTAGCAGTAAGAAACACAGAAGACTTAAATACAAATGACGTTCCAATAAATAATGACAATAAACATACTTCTTGCTTTCGCCAAGGTTTTCTTACAAATTTACTAAACCCTAAGGTTGCAGTCTTCTTTTTAACTTTTTTACCGCAGTTTTTAAATCCAAATCATAATACATTTATACAACTTCTCGTTATGGGACTTACTTATCTCATTTTAACAGTCATTTGGTTTGCTTTTTATATATTTTTAATTGATAAAATTAGTGCTTTTATGAAAAAGCCGAAGACACAGCGTTATATTCAAGGGATTACAGGAATCGTCTTAATTGGGTTTGGTATTAAATTAGCCTTTGAAAGAAATAGTTAACACAATGCAAACGAAAATACACTACTCCATTATGAGTAGTGTATTTTCGTTTGCATTATTTTTATAATGAGTGGGAATGCACCCCACTCATTATCATTTCACTTTATTAAAACCAGCGCTCAGTTACAACTTTTTTACGTGTATAAAATTGAACGCCATCCGTACCATTTGTACCAAGATCTCCAAAGAATGAAGCTTTGTTTCCTGCAAATGCGAAGAATGCCATTGGTGCTGGAACATTAACGTTTACACCAATCATACCAGCATCAATATTGTCTCGGAATGTTTGTGCGTGTTTACCATTTGATGTATAAATAACAGCACCATTCGCAAATTTCGATTGATTTGTCAGCTTAATACCTTCTTCTAAATCTTTTACTCTTACAATACTTAATACCGGAGCGAAAATTTCATCTTGCCAAATTTTCATTTCTTGATTTACGCCATCAAAGATTGTTGCACCAACAAAGTAACCTTCTCCAACTTCTTCATTGATTTTACGGCCATCTACTAGTAAAGTTGCTCCATCTGCTACACCACTATTAATATAGCCTAACACACGTTCTTTATGAGATTCACGGATTAATGGTCCAACATAATTATCTTCGTTGAAACCGTCACCTACTTTTAACTTCTTCGTTTCTGCTACTAATACATCAATGAATTCATCAGCAATTTCATCAACTACTGCTACTACTGAACATGCCATGCAGCGCTCTCCACTACTTGCAAACGCAGACCCAATTACACCTTGTACTGTTTTCTCAAGGTTGCAATCTGGCATAACAACCGCATGGTTTTTCGCACCTGCTAACGCTTGTACACGTTTACCATTTTTTGTACCAGTTTCATATACGTAGCGTGCCACTGGCTCAGAGCCAACAAACGAAACTGCTTGAATATCTTTATTTTCTAAAATACTATTTACAACATCTTTTCCGCCTTGTACTAAATTTAATACCCCTTTTGGAAAACCAGCTTCATAGAATAACTCTACAAGTCGCTCAGCTAAAAGTGGTGTTCTTTCAGATGTTTTTAATACGAATGTATTACCGCAAGCAATTGCAAGTGGGAACATCCATAACGGAATCATCATCGGGAAGTTAAACGGTGTAATACCAGCAACAACTCCGATTGGGTAGCGCCAAATCGATCCATCAATTCCACTAGCAATATTCGGAAGGGCTTGTCCCATCATTAAATTTGGTGCTGATGTTGCAAGTTCTACCGCTTCAATACCACGCTGTACTTCACCAGTTGCATCCGTTAGCGTTTTACCGTTTTCTAGCGTAATGATTTTTGCAAGCTCATCTTTATTTTCTTGTAACAGTTGTAGATATTTGTATAGTTGTCTTGAACGATTTGGAACTGGCACTTTAGACCATGTTTTATATGCCGCTTTTGCCGCTTCAACAGCTTTTTCAACATCTTCTTTTGGAGAAAGTGGAACGTAAGCGATGATTTTTCCAGTTGCCGGATTCGGAACCGCTTCTACTTCCGTACCAGTAGATTCTACCCATTCGCCATTAATATGATTTTTCACTCGTTTAATTTCAGTTGTAATCATTATATTCTCTCCTTTTTTATCATGGTTTTTATATGTGCACTATTTTTGATTAGAAATTAATTGTTCGCTAACTTTCTTATATAAAGCAGCCATATCGTTTTCACCATATCCTGCCTCACTCGCTTCTTCATATACGTTTAATAGCATCTCACTTACTGGTAAGTGAAGTTCACTTTCTTTAGCTAACTCTACCGCAAATCCTAAATCTTTCTTCAATAAATTTACAGTAAAGCCAGGCTCATAATTTTCTGATGCAATGAAACTTTTATAATTACGCTCATAAATTCTACTTTGACCGTAACTTACATTTAAAATATCAAACATTTTATCTAAATCCATATTGTTCTTTTTCGCTAATGTTAAAGCTTCACTCACGCCAGCTGTATAAAAACCAATTAATAGATTGTTAATTAATTTAACAGTTGTACCGCTATCAATCTGCTCACTAACATGGAAAACATTCGCTCCAAGTACTTCCATGACAGATTCAGTTTTTTCATATACTTCTTTCGATCCACCAACCATAAACGTTAATGTACGGTTTTCTGCACCAATTACCCCGCCACTAACAGGTGCTGCTAAAAAGTCTACTTTCTTTTCCTTCGCCGATTCCTCTAATTGTTTGTTTAATTGTGGAGATACTGTACTTGTATCAATTAAAGCTACATTCGAGTGGCTATTTTCAAATAATCCTTCTTCCCCAAAATATACCGCTTCCACAGCACGAGGTGAAGGTAAACTTGTAAAAATCACATCGCATGTCTCTGCTAGTTTTGAGATTGATAAGCCGATAATTCCTCCTTCTTTTTCAAAGGAAGCTTCAGCCTCTTTATTCAAGTCCACTCCATATACTGTGTAGCCCGATTTAACTAAATTTTTAGACATTGGAAGACCCATGTTACCTAAACCGATAAAACCAATCTTTTTCATATCGCTTTCCTCCTATTTACACAATATATTTCCCGCGATTTATAATAACTTTCGCAATGTCTCTCTTTTTCGTAAATAAGTTCGAGTATAAAGGCACTAATAATTGACGGATTTCAGCTAATATTTCTTGTCTATTTTGTTCTTCTGTGACAGCTGCTGAAAGAATGGAAATCGAAGCTTCTTCTACTTTACGATATCCTTCTTCACAAATAACATCTGTTATCATTTGCTTCGTACGCTCTTTTTCCTCACCATTTTTACTAACTGCTTTCCTCGTACGTAAAAATGCTGATTCCATGACGTACACGTCCGTCAACATATTTGATAGTACACGTGAATATTCTTGCTCCTGATCAATTTTTAAGTCCGGAGTTTTAGAGAGCGTTTTCAAAGATTGTTTCAACAATTTTTTCGATAATAAAATGTAACGATGGTTTCTTTCTACATTTGATATATCACTTTCTACTACATGATCTTCAATTTGCTCAAATTGTTTCATTAACATTTTAGCAACTGTTAATCTATTAATTTCGTTCGTTCCTTCAAAAATACGGCTAATTCTAGCATCACGATATAAACGTTCTACTTCGTATTCTTGCATATAACCGTATCCACCATGAATTTGTACAGCCTCATCTACAATATTGCCAAGTGTTTCAGAAGCATTTACTTTATTAAGTGCACATTCAATTGCAAATTGGGACATTTTTTTCATAAGATCTTCATCACTCTCATGAATTGCTTCATCAATTACACCCGCTGTACGGTAAGCTGCACTTTCTGCTCCATATGTAGAAATAATCATATTTGCAATTTTCTCTTGAATCATCGTAAAATCTACTAATTCTGTTTGGAACTGCTTTCGTTCCTTTCCATATTGAACTGACAAACCAATTGCTTGTTTTGCTGTTCCAATATTTCCAAAAGCAAGTTTTAGTCTCGCGAAGTTAAGAATATTAAGAGCTACGTGATGCCCTTTCCCAACTTCCCCTAAAACATTTTCAGCGGGAATGACAACATCTTCTAAAATAAGCGTCGCTGTTGAAGAACCTTTAATCCCCATCTTCTTTTCTTCTAATCCTATTGATACACCTTCACATGTTCTTTCGACAATAAACGCTGTCATTCCTTTATTTGTCTTCGCAAAAACAACATATACGTCTGCCATATGAGCATTTGTAATCCACTGCTTCTCACCATTCAACTTCCAAGCAGTACCCTCTTCATTCAATACTGCACTCGTTTTTGCACTTAATGCATCAGAACCAGCATTTGGCTCAGTTAAAGCATAAGCCCCAATCCATTCTCCCGATGCGATTTTCGGTAAATATTTTTCTTTCTGTTCTTTCGTTCCGTAATATATGTAAGGCAATGTACCTACACCGGCGTGTATATTAAAAGAAACGCTAAATGCACCAGCGTAACCCATTTTCTCTGCTACAAGACCTGAGACAGCCTTTCCTAACTCGAATCCACCATAATCTTCTGGTACCTCAATGCCTAATAATCCAAGTTCCCCAGCTTTCTCAAATAATTGACGAGAAACTTTATAGTTATGTTGTTCAATATTCTCCATTTGTGGGACAATTTCTTGTTTAACGAATTGTTCTGTCGTTTTTGCAATTAAATCTTCATCCCCTGAAAAATCTTCTGGTGTAAAGAAAGTATTATTCACATCTTTATTGAGTGAAAAAAATTCATCCCATGGTAACTTCGTTTTCTCCATCTGAATCCCCCTATCATTTCGGCCTTCATTGCTTTTTGCATATGCTCGTCTACGATGAGTGGAATATCTTACTATTGAAAACAGAAGGCGATGATTTTTCACATCAAGCAGTTCGTTTTGCCAAAGATGTATTCTCATCGCCTAAGTCCTTCTACCTATTGATCTTCAGATAATACTGTTTTTGCAATTCCAGTATCTAAGTCTTCAAAGTCATGATATGAAATTGTTTCATATAACTCACTTCTCGTTTGCATATTAGAAAGTGCATCTTTTTGAGAACCTGTCTCTTTAATTAGCGTAAACACATTCTCATATGCTTTTGCAGCAACACGAAGTGAAGTTACAGGATAAATTACCATTTGGAAGCCCATATTCGCAAATTCCTCTGCACTATAATATGGTGTTTTCCCGAACTCAGTCATATTTGCTAGTAAAGGTGCATTCACTTTGCTAGTAAATAAACGGAATTCTTCTTCCGATTGAAGCGCTTCTGGGAATATCGCATCTGCCCCTGCTTTTACATATGCGTTCGCTCTTTCAATCGCTGCATCTAATCCTTCCACGCCGCGAGCATCTGTGCGTGCTACAATATATAAACTTGGCTCAACTTCTTTAATCGCTTTAATTTTTTGAACTAATTCTTCTGTAGTAACAAGTTTCTTACCATTTAAATGTCCACATTTCTTTGGTAATTGTTGATCTTCAATCTGAACAGCCGCAACTTTCGCTTCCACCATTTCTACAGCTGTTCTCGCTACGTTTAGTACTCCACCAAATCCTGTATCAATGTCAACAAGAACTGGTAAATCTGTAGCTCTTACTAGATCCCTTGCTCTCTCTGCTACTTCAGTAGATGTCACGATTCCTAAATCTGGTAGCCCTTTACTTGCAGTATAAGCAGCTCCCGATAAATAAAGAGCTGAAAAACCTGTATTTTTCGCAACAAGAGCCGCCATTGCATCATGAGCACCTGGAATTTGTAAAATTTCATTTGCTTCTACTAAAGCTCGGAAGCGATTCGCAAGCTCCTCTTGTGTTGACTGTTTATTCACAACCCAAGCCATTCTAAATTCCCCCTATTATTAAATTAAGAATAGATCTACAAATTCGTTTACATTCATATTTTCTAGTTTTTCTTCATTTAGACAAACTTCATGAATTTTTTCTTGTTGCTTACTAGAATAATGACCTGCCATATTTGCAGTGAATTTTTGAACAACTTTTGGAATCGCTTCGTCTCTACGGAAACGGTGGCCAAGTGGGTATTCACATTCCACATTTTCTGTTACAGTACCATCTTTAAAATGAACTTGAACAGCGTTGGCGATTGAGCGCTTGTTCGGATCAAGGTAATCTAAACTGTACTGTTTGTTTTCAACAACAACCATCTTATTACGTAATTCATCTACACGTGGATCATTCGCTGCTACATCCTCATAATCATCCGCAACGATATCTCCTTTTAATAAACCAATTGCCGTAATGTATTGTAAGCAATGATCGCGATCAGCTGGGTTATTTAATGGTCCCTCTTTATCGATAATACGAATTGCTGATTCATGAGTTGTAATTGTAATACGATCAATTTCTTCTAATCTTTCTTTAATTTCAGGATATAATTTCACAGCACATTCTGCAGCTGTTTGTGCATGGAACTCTGCTGGGAATGACACTTTGAATAATACATTTTCCATTACATACGATTCTAGTGGTCTTGCTAATTTTAATTCCTGCTTATTAAATAATACATCTTGGAATCCCCATCCTGGCGCAGATAATGCTGTTGGGTAACCCATTTCACCTTTTAGAGCAGTCATTGCAAGATGAACACCGCGGCTCGTCGCATCTCCTGCTGCCCATGATTTACGTGAACCAGTATTTGGAGCATGACGATATGTACGAAGACTAGAATTATCAATCCACGCATGTGATAATGCATTAAAGATTTCTTCACGCGTTCCGCCAAGCATTTTCGCAACTACCGCAGTTGTTGCTACTTTTACGTATAATACATGGTCAAGACCAACACGGTTTAAGCTGTTTTCTAAAGCAAGTACACCTTGAATTTCATGTGCTTTAATCATCATTTCTAGTACTTCACGTACTTTTAATGGTTCTTTTCCTTCTGAAATACGAACACGGCTAATATAATCTGCTACTGCTAAAATTCCGCCTAAGTTATCAGATGGATGTCCCCATTCTGCTGCAAGCCAAGTATCGTTATAGTCTAACCAACGGATCATACATCCGATATTAAATGCGCCTTTTACTGGATCAAGTACATATGACGTACCTGGTACGCGTGTACCATTTGGCACGATTGTTCCTGGTACAACTGGTCCTAATAATTTTGTACACTCTGGATATTGTAGCGCTAAAATTCCGCATCCAAGTGTATCAAGTAATACGTAGCGAGCAGTGCTGAATGCTTCTGCACTTGTAACCTCTTTATTTAATACATAATCCGTAATTTCTTCTAATAATGCATCTTTTTGTTTAATTTCATTTGTTTTAATCATACTATTCTTCCCTTTCTGTCGAAAATTCGTTATTATTAATGATGGGTGTCGGTCAAACACCCATCTGGCGGGCGGCGCTAACAACTCCCCAGTTGTTTTTATTTACTAAATGCATGTCGCTCGCCAATATAATTTACACGTGGACGGAACAAACGATTGTTCGCATGTTGCTCAATTACGTGTGCACATAACCCTACTGTTCTAGAACTAAAGAAGATTGGTGTGTAAAGTTGAATTGGAATACCAAGCATCCAATATACTGGAGCAGCATAGTAATCAAGATTCGGATAAATGCCTTTTTCCTTCTCCATAATCTTCTCTCCAGCTTCACACATTTCATATAGTGTATAATCGCCTTTTACATCACAAAGCTGTTTTAAAGCTTCCTTCATCATAAGTGCTCTTGGATCTATCTTCTTCATATATACGCGATGTCCAAAGCCCATGATTTTTTCTTTGTTATAAAGTTTCTTCTGTAATAGTTCTTCAAATTTCTCAACATTGCCAGCTTCTAAAAGCATGTACATAACCGCTTCATTTGCACCACCATGTAAACTTCCTTTTAAAGATGCAACTGCACCTGTTAAAGCGCCGTATAAATCCGATTGTGTTGATGCAATTACGCGAGCTGTAAATGTAGAGTTTGGCATTTCATGTTCACTATATAATACAAGGGAACGATCAAAGATCTTTTCCTCAAGTTCAGTTGGTTTTTTACCAGTTAACATATAGAAGAAATTCGCACTATATGACAATTCCTGAAGGGGCTGAATTGGCTCCTCGTTATTTAAAATATGATAGCTATTCGCTACGATATTTGGCACTTTACTTAAAAGCTTGTACCCTCGACTTTTATTCACTTCTAACGAGCGGTTTTCGATATCACTATCGTAACCAGCTAATGCTGACACACCTGTACGTAACCCATCCATAGGATGCGTTTCTTTAGGCAATGCCTTTAGCACATTAAATACACCTTCCGGCACTGCATATTCTTCTTTTAATTTCTTTTCAATTGTTGCTTTTTCATCCTCATTCGGTAGCTGTTCTTCTAATAAAAGATGCACAATGTCTAAATACTCTTTTGTTTTTGAGAGTTCGATTAAATCATACCCTTGAATTACAATTTCACCTTTTACTGTGTCAAGAAACGAAATTTTCGTCTCCGCTGCTACTACACCATCTAATCCCGGGGAAAATTTTTCTTCAGCTTTCATCATTATTTCCTCCAATCCTAATAGATCTTCGTGCACATAACTGTAAGCCTTTACAATACTGTGAAACTACATTTCTCTATTTCAATGTATCAGAGTTTTTAGAAGATTTCAATTTATTTTATAATGATAAGTTTCCTATACTGTTACCGATGTAATAA
>NZ_JBFPJI010000008.1:0-50652 GCF_040838205.1 Bacillus sp. S4 | reverse complement strand
GATTATCATTATCAATTAGAGGTGAAAGAATGAAAAAATCCATTACGCTGTTCACAGCGATCTTATCTATTTTTTTCTTATTAATAGGTTGCAGTGCAAAAGAAAACGAAAAAGCATCCGCCACAAAAACAGATAAAGGAACAGACAAAATCGAAATTACCGATCTCTCAGACAGAAAGATAACATTCAATAAAGTTCCTGAAAGTTTTGCGACGTTAAGTATGGGTGACATGAATGTTATCCACGCTTTAGGAGGAAAAATCGTCGGGCGTCCAGATGCAAAAATTCCCCTTCCAGAAGATTTGCAAAAAACACAAGTAATTGGAAATGCACATCAGCCAAACTTTGAACAAATTGCTAGTTTAAAGCCAGACGTACTTGTTGCTAATAATGGATTCCAAAAAAATATTCCAACGGTTGAAGGGCAAGGAACAAAAGTAATCATTTCTTCAGCCAACTCTGTAAAAGATATTCAAAAGAGTATTGAAATGTATGGAACAGTAATGAAGAAAGAAGATAAAGCAAAAGAGCTTAACCAAAAAATTAATGATCAAATGAAGAAATATGAGAAAAAGAGTGACGTTAAAGCATTGCTAGTGTATGGGGCACCAGGCACTTATTTAGCAGCATTACCAACATCTCTATCAGGGGATATTTTAGAAAAAACGGGCGGGAAAAATATCGCAGCTGGTTTTCCAGAAATGAAAGAATATCCGCAATATGCACAGCTAAGTGTAGAACGTATTATTGAAGCAAATCCAGATGTAATTTATTTAATTACACATGGAGATCCCAATAGTGTGAAAAAAGCATTTGAAGGCGAAATGATGAAAAATGAAGCATGGAAAAATTTAGATGCAGTAAAACAAAATCGTGTAGTTATTTTGCCACCAGATTTATTTGGATCAAATCCTGGGACAAAAGTTACAGAAGCGATGGAATTCATGTATAAAAGTATACAAGATGTAAGGAAATGATAAGTATGGAGAGTAGTGAAATAGTAAGAGAAAAGGAACATCCTTTTGCAAAGAAAAGATGGATAATAGCAGTTACTTTAGTCGTATTAACATTTCTAAGTCTTTTTTACGGTCTTTTCGCAGGAAGTTTATCTTTTTCTTTACGAGACATTCTAACAGGGATACAAGATGAAAGTTCGACAGTTCATCGGATTGTATGGGATCTTCGCATACCGAGAGTGCTCGTTGGGTTTATAGTAGGAACGTGTTTAGCTACATCTGGAGCATTACTGCAAGGGGTTATGAGAAACCCTCTTGCAGACCCTGGAATTATCGGGGTTTCATCTGGAGCGGGTCTTGTAGCAATTGTAATTATGATTCTATTTCCTCAGCACATGGCTTTTTTACCGCTAGGAGCGTTTTTAGGAGCTTTCATAACAGCGATGGTCATTTATGCTTTATCATGGCAAAAAGGGGCACCGCCTTCAAGAATCGTCTTAGTAGGTGTGTCAATCAATGCATTAATTGGTGCAGCAACGTCAGCATTAATGTTATTACATAGTGACAAAGTACAATCCGTGTTACCGTGGTTAGCTGGCGGTATTGGTGGTGTGAGCTGGGCACATTTAAATATGATTATTTACTATGCAATATTCGCTATTATATTAGCTTTCTTCGGTATTAAACACATTCGAGTATTAATGCTTGGGGATGAAATGGCGAAATTATTAGGGCATAACGTGGAAAGAAGTCGGTTTTATTTAATAGTAGTAAGTACAATGTTAGCTGGAATTGCGGTTAGTGTTTCTGGTCTAATTGGATTTGTAGGTCTTGTTGTACCGCATATGTTACGTTTATTAGTTGGAAATGACTATAAATATTTACTGCCATTATCATGCCTTGGTGGAGGGATATTACTTGTTTTCGCGGATGCGATAGCTCGAAGTTGGTTCGATCCAATCGAATTGCCTGTTGGTATTTTATTGTCCTTCTTAGGTGGTCCGTTCTTCTTATATTTAATTCATAGAGGAGGAAAACAACGTGATTTCCGTTAACAAAGTGTTTTACGCACATTCTGAAAGATTTCAAATGCAAAATATGAATGTACATATTAAAGCTGGAGAAATCGTTAGTTTAATCGGTCCGAATGGATCCGGGAAATCTACTTTGCTGCGTTTAATAGCACGGCTACTTAAACAAAGCGAAGGAAATATCATTTTAGATGGGACAAATATTCATACGATGAAGAGTGCAGATGTAGCGAAGCAATTAGCGATGTTACCACAAATGCATGATCATCAATTAGATTTAACAGTGAAAGAACTAATAGAGTTCGGAAGAGGTCCTCATAAATCATGGAGTAGTCGCTTAAACAAAGAAGATGAAGAAATTATTGAGTGGGCATTGTCTGTTACAAATCTTGAAGGGTATGAATATCGTCTTTTACAATCCTTATCAGGAGGAGAAAGACAACGTGCTTGGATTGCGATGACGCTAGCACAACGTACAAATGTCTTATTATTAGATGAACCAACAACCTTTTTGGATATCGTTCACCAGTTGGAAGTAATGGAACTTGTGAAACGATTAAACGAGGAGTTTGGTATGACAATTATAATGGTCTTACATGACATTAACCAAGCGGCTCAATATAGTGATCGTTTACTCGTATTAAAGCGAGGAAAGATTCAGTATGACGGTGTACCAGAAGAAGTATTATGTCAACAAATGTTTCAACATGTATTTGGCATAGAAGTAGATATTTTTCAAGGAAGCGACAAGCCATTTTTTACACCGAAACGAATTTCTAAAAAAGGAGCAGAGCGATGCAAACAGAAGAACGTATTACCATTGAATTAGTAAGAGAATTTGTTATGGCAGCTCACGGAGATTTAGAAAAAGTACAGGAACTATTGGCAGAATCGCCAAGCTTACTTCATGCCTCTTATAATTGGGGCGGCTCAGATTGGGAAAGTGCCTTAGGAGCAGCGGCCCATGTAGGACGTAAAGATATTGCACTTTATTTACTGGCAAAGGGCGCTCGGATGGATATTTTTGCAGCGGCTATGCTTGGTGAACTTGAAGTCGTACAAGCTATTTTAGTAGTACAACCAGAAGCATTATTTGCACCTGGCCCGCATGGCATTTCGCTACTTCAACATGCACGAATGGGTGGAGAAAAAGCTCAGCGTGTATTTGAATACTTAACAGTGCTTTCTTAATGACCGCAAAGTTCTTATGTGCGGTAAACTTTCCACTCAAAAGATTGGAAGGTTTACCGCCCGTTAGAACGGGATAAGTATCTAGTATATATGAAAATCCTACACCCCCTCAATTGTAGTTTTCTTAATACTAGTTATGATATGGATGCAGTAGACACTCTTTTGTCTACTGCTTTTTTTTGATATAATACATTTTTATAAGACTGAATTTTCTTTCTTTTTAGCGGCGTCTTGATAAAAATTATTTAACATTTAAGTAGTTTGAAATATATAGTTATGTAATGAGGTTCAAAATGATGGGAGTGAATAAAAGAGTGTTTCATACAGATCGTTTACAATTTCGCAAATATACAATGGATGATTTACCGTTTTATGCTTCTTTATGGGGGGATGAGAAGGTAATGCGCTATATTGGAAATGGAACGTTAAAAACATTTATGCAATGTAAAAAAAGTTTGGAGGAGAGGGTACTTCCAAATTATAAAAACGGTCTCGGTTTATTTGTAATGATTGAAAAGGAAACAGGGATACGAATTGGTCATGCAGGACTTGTCAAGCAGAAGGTAGATGGAAAAGAGGAAATTGAGATTGGCTATTGGTTACTTCCTAAGTATTGGGGGAAAGGGTATGCGAAAGAGGCTGCGGCGGCATTTCGAGACTATGGTTTTCAAGCATTACAAATGAATAAATTAATTTCACTTATTAATCCGAACCACCCAGCTTCAATATTTGTTGCTAGAAAAACAGGGCTTAGTTATGAGAAAACAACTTCATTTCATGAGATGGATGTTCTCGTTTATTCCATTAAGCGGGTTGGATGAAAAAAGGTGAATTGCATTTTTTGGAGAATGGTATATAAAAATAAAGGGGGGATTACATGTATATTTACCATAATGGACTTATTATTCGTGAGGGAACGAACGGTGTACCAGCATATGCAATTAAAACTTTATTTGAAGATGCCGGTTGGAGTAATGATAATATCCCTTCTTGGCAAATTGAAAAATTTACGATAGCATTTGAAAATTCCACATGGACTTTCACAATTTGGGATGAAGAAGAAATGGTCGCGATGGTTAGAGTGATTTCTGATCAAATCATGGTTGCTAACATAGTAAATTTAGTTGTGAAGTGTGAGTATAGGGGAAAAGGATTAGGTAAGAAACTTGTAGCTCTTTGTTTACAAAAGCTTCCGCATGGCGATTGGTTTGCGCATACATCCGCTAGCAATTTTGATTTTTATAGAAGTTGTGGTTTTGAAGTAAGAGAGTTATCAAGAAATGGAACATGTGCGTATTATGGGTATCAAGTGGCAAAAAAGGATGGGCATCGATAAAATTATAAGGTAGTGAAGAAAAAGGATCGCTATTTTAATAATATAAACTGAACTGAGACTTATTTTGTGATAAAATAAAAGAAAATTCAGTTTATTAAACGGGGGATAAAAATGAATGTAAAAGTTGGGGATGTATTTAAATACGAAAGAAGGTTTACTGAGGAAGAAGTTTTTGAATTTGCAAATATTACAGGCGATAAAGGTAGACATCATATGGAATATGATGAGAATGGACGATTAATGGTTCATGGTCTATTGACTGCTAGCATTGGTACGAAAGTAGGAGAAGAGTTACATTACATAGCGAGGGAATTAGTAAGTGAGTTCATTAGACCAGTTTTTACAGGTGATACGATTACTTGTGAATTAACATTAACAAATATTGAGCAAATGGAAGGATATAAAAAAGTTTCAATTGAGTCCGTTTATCGCAATCAACATGAAAAGACTGTACTGGTTGGGACGAGTTATGGAATTATAAGGGAATAAAAAAGAAGCCTGTTTCGTAACAGGCTTCTTTTTTATCAATTAGTAAACTCGTTTTCGATTTTCAGCATGACTAGAGATAAGTAATAACGCAGATTCTTCACCTATGTTACGGACAATATGGGGAACGCATGCATTCCAGGAGAAAGAATCACCTTCTTCTACAATTGCAATGTCTTCACCATGTTGAACTTCCAGTTTTCCGCGTAATACAAGATGGCACTCTTCGCCTTCATGAGCATTTGGTGAGTTTTCTTTCGGGAATCCGGCAGAAATTTCTACTAAAGATAGGCGGAGACCACCTTGCTCAGCAACATGCTCAATTCTTTGTTCATCTTTACCGTATACGCTGTATTTCCGTTCTTCTTTTTTTATAATTTTCATTCGATCCTTTTGTTCTAACAGTAAATAAGGAAGGGGAACATTTAAAAAAATGGAGATTGTTTCTAAAGTTGAGATAGATGGTGATGTTTTATTATTTTCAACCTGACTCATAAAACCTTTAGAAAGACCTGTTCCTTCACAAATTTGTGCAATTGTTATGCCTTTACGTTGACGAATTTCACGTATTGCAGAACCAATATTCATAAAATCAAGCTCCTTTTTGTAAACAACTATTTGTATCATAGCAAAAAAAATATATATTTTCCCACTGAAAATGAATTGACGAATAAAAAAAATTAGTGTATGTTTTGTAATGTAAATAAAAGTTTTGTATAAGGAAACTATAAAGGAGAGAATGAAATGAATCAACATATCGGTAACTTAATTATTCGTATCGTGTTAGGGGTAACGTTCTTTATGCACGGTTTAACAAAATTCCAATCAGGAATTGACAATATTGCAGGGTGGTTCACAAGCATTGGTTTACCAGGAGGACTTGCATACGGTGTAGCAACAGTGGAATTAGTTGGTGGTCTATTGTTAATTCTAGGTTTAGGTGTAAGATATATTGGATTATTATTTGCACTTGTTATGGTTGGAGCAATTGTAAAAGTGAAATGGTCAGCTGGTTTATTAGGAGATGGGAAAAATCCTGGCTTCGAATTAGAACTTGCATTATTAGCAATGGGTGCTTATTTATTTGTTGCGAAAGCTGATGGTTTTGTAGATAATTTCTTAAAAGAGAAAATGTCAAAGAAGAACTAATTTAAATGGGGGTATAACAAGATGAGCTTTCAACTTCATCCCGAAACAACACTTGGTGTTGTTCATCTATACGTATCAAATATAAAGAAATCACTAGAGTTTTATACAGAAGTATTAAGTATGAAAGTGCTAAAAGAAGAGAAAACAGTCGTTACATTTGGGAATGAAAATGAAGAACCACTCCTTATCATTGAAGAAAAGAAAGAAGCTTTACCAAAGCAAAGAGGGAGAACAGGGTTATATCATTACGCAATTTTATTACCAACCAGACAGGACTTAGCGAACATTCTTCGTCATCTTGTAGAGATGGTATATCCACTGCACGGTGGAGCCGATCATTACTTTAGTGAAGCTCTTTATTTAGCTGATCCAGATGGAAACGGGATTGAAATTTATCATGATCGCCAAAAAGAAGTTTGGCGTGATGAGAATGGAGAGCTACCATTTGTTAGTAACCCATTAGCCGGTGAAGAATTATTGCAGCAAGGAAGTACATGGAATGGGTTCCCAGCTGGTACTGTGATGGGGCATATTCATTTACATGTAGCTGACTTAGAAGAAGCAAAACGTTTCTATGTTGATGGTCTTGGTTTTGATGTAACGATCCCAGCTCGTAATGGAGCGCTGTTTGTATCCGCAGGTGGTTATCATCACCATATCGGTTTAAATACATGGCAAGGTGAAGGGATACCACCACAAATGCCAAATTCCGTTGGCTTAAAATATTTCACAATTGTACTAGCAGATGAAAAACAAAAAGAGCAAGTGTGTGAAAGCTTAAAATATATTGGCGTAGTTGCTACGTACAAAGATGGAATATTACAGGCCAAGGATCCGTTTGGACATTGTATACATTTTAAAGTAAAAGGAGAAGCCTAATTAAAGGCTTCTCTTTTTTACTTTCTTATAATCGCTTTTTCATTTTGTAAAAACAGTTCATCAAATTGCTTTGCAAGGTCAAAATCTAGTTTGGTTAAACCTTTTGCATTCCATGATGACAAAGTAATAATGACTGCTTTATACTGGATAAGGATAAATGGGTGGTGATTATGTTCTTCTGATAGTTTGGCGGCTTCAGAGACAAATTCGACTCCTTTTAAGTAGTCGGAAAACATATATTTTCTTTCAATCCATTTTTCATCTTTCACTGTCCATTTATCCAGCTTAACTAATTCTTCTTGTACCTCTTCATTAGTTAGTCGTAGCATCATTTTTCACATCCTTTACCTGTAGTAACGCAAGACCGTTGTTAATAAGACGTGTTACAGATTCGTCAGTTGTGAAAGTAGAAAGTTGTTGCAATAATGCCGCTGATGCTTCGTGGCCCTTATTATGTTCTAAAAGCAATTCTAAAATTTCAAGACGAAGCAACCATTCTTTCGGATGAAATTTATTTAATACTTCTTGAATAGCTATTAATTGATCAGTATGAGTATCGTGTAAAATACTATCGTTACGTATATCCCGAACTGTTTGATACATACGTTCAAGCTCATTCAGTACAAGTGGATCAGGAGTTTTTTGTACTTCTTCATTCATCGGGAAAAATGCAGCCGCATCTGCCGCTCCTGGGAATACAGAAGTGATTTGTGAGCCGACAGCCATATCAAATGCTCCCCATGAAGGATCAAATAATAAGCGATCTTTATGAGTAACTGTACAATTTATAAAGGAGATAAGAGCAATTTTTTTATCATTCTTTACAATGTCTGTTACTGTTCCTTTTACATGAATGCCGCTTGCAAAAGTAAACTCTGCACTATGTCCAATTGTAATGCCTAATGATTGTAATTGTTCTTCTGTACAATTTTCTAATGCAATATCACCATCTAGTAATCCGATTGGTGTCCCGAATCCATCGCTGTGCACAGATGTAGAATGATTTGCTAGTTGTTTATTATGAATTGCTAATGCAGTTGGTGAGCTTGTTCGTGTGTAAATAACTTCACCAGTATCATTTTTAATTGTCTCTGTAAATGTACCCGTAATTTGTAATCCACTACTTAGCTCAGTTGTAGCATGATTTTCGGAGCGGATTGCTTTTTCTAATCCTTCTGTGCCACCTGTTTTAAATGCCATCGTTGTAGAGAACTGCTCAAGTGCCTCAGTCAACTCTTCAAATGATTCACAAACAAATAGCTGTGGCTGCATTTTTGTTACGTCATAAGTTGTCCCGGTGCAAGCTTCAATTGAGAATGGAACTTTCTTTACAGCATCTGTTAAGCAATGCTTACTTTCACCGACAGAGGAAAGGAGACCAGCACCGTAAATTTTTGGGTCATCTATATTACCGATTAAGCCGTATTCCACTGTCCACCAGAATAGACGTGAAATTTGTTCTGCTTCTGATAAACCAGAAACTAAGTTTTGTTTTTCGATTACAGCATTTTCAGCAGCTGCAACTTCTTCAGGTGTAGAAGTCGGGCTTTCTTTTACGATCGTTAATGCACGAACAGCTTCAAAAGCTTCATGTTCTTCTTTTGTGGAGAAAGCTTTCGCTCCAATTTGCCCAAAGCGTTTCACATATTTTGCATATGTACGATCAAGTAAAATCGGTGCGTGTCCTGCTGCTTCATGAACGATATCAGGAGCTGGTGTATACTCGATATTTTCTACTTTACGAATATCTGTTGCGATTGGTAGTAATCCATGCCCCTGAAAATCAAAGAATGCTACGCCGGGAATAAGCCCATCAATCGTTACGGCGCCCCAGCCGCTTGGTGCTAAACAGTCATTCATTTCTTCTACTTTTGGAATCGCATCTATATTAATACCAGATGATTGTAGTCCATTAACATAGGCGGGATGAGCAACATCTTTTAAGAAGTTATGGTTTTGTTTCATAATGTAACGCCAAACAGCGTGATTCACCGGTGTGTATTGATCATAATGCTGTGTGGATACGAATGGTTTTAAATGTGATGGAATTTCTGTTTTCTTTGTCATTTAGACATCCTCCTTTTTTTCTATAAAAATGAATACCGGTTCGTATAGATTGCATCACCTCCCTTTAAAAAATGTAAGCGCTTATAAAATCTTATCATAAGATTCGGAATTATTTAATAACTGTTTGTGTGAGAAATAGAAAAAGCCCCTATCGGAAAATCCGATAGGGGCGAAAAAATCGCGGTACCACCCTATTTGTAAGTGAAAAGGTACTTACATCTCAACTAATGATAACGGAAAAACTCCGTCTTTTCCTTCATGCATAAAAGCACTACGAAAAAGAAGCTCCAGAATTGTAATTCGTACTTATATATGTGCTAATTTCCACCGACCATTAGCTCTCTGAAACAGGGATACAAGATACTACTGCGATTCTTTCAACGCGTATATATGAAGTTATTTAAAAGGGAAGGACGCAAAAAAGCCCCTATCGGAAAATCCGATAGGGACGATAAAAATCGCGGTACCACCCTATTTGTAAACAATTAATTGTTTACCACTTACTTTAAGATAACGGAAAAATCCGTCTTTCTCTTCATGCATAAAAAGCATTACGGGAAAGAAGCTCCAGAATTGTAATTCACGCTTGTATATGTACTGATTCGCACCAACCATCAGTTCTCTGAGACAGGGATATAAGTCGCTACTAGTATTCCTTCAAAGCCGATATATAATTCGCTCAACTAAACTATGTTTTGTATTATAAAACTATATTTAAAAGCTTGTCAACAATAATTTTATTATTTTACTTCTAAATCAACATTTAAATTAGATGTATTTCCGGCTGCATCAGTTGCTGCAATGTGGATTGTATTTTTCCCTTGTTGTAATTGATTGCGATCGAAATAAATTTCAAAGTTTTTCTCCCAATGGTTCAAGAATGCATTTTCCCATACGCCATTTCCATTAATTTCATACTGTATTGTTACTGGATGTCCTGGAGCAACCCATCCGGATTCTGTCATCCAATCTAAAAGTATATCATCTACTTTCCCTCTAATTACGAGGTTTTCTTGATCTACTTCAGGCGATAATTTCGGTGCAGTACGGTCGACAAATACAGCTCCTGTTTGTTTCGTTTCTCCTCCAGAATTAGAAGCAACAGCTTCAATTTGGTATAAGCCATCAGGTAGAGGTGATCCATCAGTTTTCGTACCATTCCATTTGAAAGATTTATAACCTGGTGTTTCATTCTTGCCTTGATGAACGATTCCTTTATATGTTACTCGGTCTTTCGTAATTAAATTAGCATGAAACGTTACATCCTCAACAGGTGTAACTAAATAGTAATTGATAAGGTTGTCATCTAGTATTCTGTCATTATTTGGACTGAAAGTAGAATTAACGATTTCAAGGCCATCAATACGCTTGTATTCTTTCGGATCGATGCTAAATGTAAATGGAATACGCATTTCTTCAGTCTTCCCTTGCTCTTTTACATATAGATTTCCCGTATATACACCTTGTGGTAAGGAGCTATCAACAGTAATAGTAAAAGGCTTTTCGATGTTACTATTCGGTTTAATGCTAATAGAAGAAGGGAAAGAAGTCTGGACTTTTGTTTTTGTATCTAGTAATTCAATGCGAGTTGAGAAGTTTTTCTTTTTGTTAGAAAGATTTTGTAACGTAATATTTTGTGTTAACTTCACTTTGCCACTATTAGGTTTAATGAGACCGAAACTTACATTGTTTGGTTTCACTAATGCATCTGCTTTTGCTGCTTTTGGAATGTTAATTAAACCAGAACCTTGTGCCATGACAGGATATGTATTTTCATTGACATCCTTTAATGTTTTTGCAGTGTTGGCAAGAGCTGCTTTCAATTGTTCTGTCGTCCAATCAGGATGCATTTGACGCAGCAGAGCAACGGCTCCCGCTACTTGTGGCGCAGCCATACTTGTTCCGTTGTGAGATTCATAGCCACCTCTTGGTACTGTACTAGTAATTTTCACGCCAGGTGCAACTATATCAGGCTTTATGAGCCAACTTCCTTGTGATGGTCCTCTTGAACTGAAGTTACTAATAAGTTCGGTTTGGCTTGGTTGTCCAATTTTTATATTTTTCTTTCGTTTTGTAATTGAATTTTTCAACTCTTCACCATTTGTATTTGATAGTTGCATAACTGGAAGAGCTACATCTTCACGTCCAAAATATTCGGGCATAATATTAATTTCTTTTTCGTTAGAAATTAGTAGCACGCCGAGAGCGCCAGCTTGTTTCGCTTGTTCTGCTTTTACTAACGTGCTCGAAGTTCCTTGTAAAACAAGGGCGAACTTCCCTTTCGCATCTTGTTTAGCGTAATCGCTTGGATTACCGTAGCCAACATATACAAGCTGAGCATCGTTTCCTACTTGGAAATCTGCTTTTGATAACGGTAATCCTTGGTAAGATTTATTGGAACCAGCTACTTGGAATGTTGGAAATGGAATAGAAACTGTAGATGCTCCAACAGAGATGACACTACTTGCGTTACCAGGAGCGTCAACAGACCAAGGTTTTGGTCCATCATTTCCATTTGAGACGACCGCAGTAACCCCAAGCTTTGCTGCACGTTCTAACGTTAATGTTACAGGCTGATCAGGTACATTCAAATCTTGACCAAGAGATAGATTTAAAACATCGGCACCATCTTGAATAGCGCGCTCAATACCTTGAATAATATCATCGGTCGTACCAGTACCACCATCATTCATGACACGGTAAGCGAGTATAGAAGCATTCGGAGCAATCCCCTTTATTTTTCCGTTACCAGCAATAATTCCAGCAACATGGGTACCGTGGACGTTTCCATCCATCGGATCATTATCTTCATCGACTGTATCATAGCCGCCGATATAATTTGCTTGTAAATCAGGGTGGGTATAGTCGACACCTGAATCGATAATAGCGACTTTCATTCCTTTTCCATCAAGGGGTTTGCCAGTTGGATCTTTTAAATCCCAAGCTTCAGGTGCACCAACTGTAGGGCCGCCAACATTTGGTGTTTCTTGATCTGCTGGGCTTTTTGATGTTTCATGTAACTTATATGTTAAGTTCGGATAAATTGCTTTTACTTCAGGTAAAGAAGCTAAAGCAGCAATTTGATCTCCTGGGATAGAAATAGAAAACCCAGAAAATAATGTACTATATGTTTCTTTTATCGTTGCCTTCGGTGCTTTTTCTTTAATTTTCTTTGTTGTATCCTCTTGTGCCTTTTTTAGTTGCGCATGGTATGATTGCACATTGCTATTTTTTAGATCCGGAGCATGCTGAATGTTACTTTGTGAAGCGAGTGGAGCATGCTGTAATTCTACAATGACTGAAATTTCTTTTGATGTTTTTGTTTCAACATTTTGCGCGATTTTGTTTTCTCCCCATTGTTCAATATTCGCTTTTAACTGTGGACTAAATTGCTTCTCTTTTTGCAGTGACTCAGCATGGGCGCTTAAAGCTCCAAAACTCGAAAAGACGAGCGCCATACTTAATAGTGTAGATGTAGTTTTTTTCATTGAAACTCCTCCTAATAAAAAGTTCCAATATTCCGAAAATAAATATTACATTTTTGTCGTTAATTATAGGAACGGATGTTGGCTAAACTATAAATTCGACATAATTCCTACCAATCCTCTTTGAATTGAAAATTTCTTGGGAAATTTTTTGGGATTATGTCGAATGGATATTTTTCACATATTGTAAGTGGAAAGTGAGGAATGCTATGAGGGAAATGGGGGTGCTATATGAAAAGGTTTATAGTAAGTGGAATCGTGATTCTGTGCCTTTTTTTCTGTTCAAGTTCTATTACTAGCGCAGAAAACAATGGAGTGAAAGTTGCCTTTATTCGTAATCATAATCTATGGATTAAATTCGGTGAAAAAGAAAAACAAATTACAAAAGGAGAGTACATAACAGGGCCGAAATGGTCACATAATGGAGAATGGCTTGCATATGCAAAAGGAAAGAAGCGAAATCATTTTGAACTGTATCGGCTGAAAGATGGCAAGAAAGTTACACCATCTCAATCAGCAACATCGAATTATCAATGGTCACCAACAGAGAATATAATTGCCTTTGTATTTGCACGTACATTAAATATATTTGATGTTGAAAAAAAGAAAGCAGATTTTGAAAATGTAGCCAATGGTGCAGGTGACTATGCATGGTATCCTGATGGTAAGAAGTTTCTTGTATCATCAGAAGCGTACTTGCTTCCAACAGGATGGACAGGTGCTCAGTTATATGAAATACAAAAGGATGCAAATATGAATCCTCATAAGATGAAACATTTATATGCACTACCGAATGAGCATGATGACTTTTTAGCATTAGTTGGAAGTGGATTTAAGTGGTCGCCAGATCAAAAATGGATTTCTTTTTTGGCAGTACCAACAGCTTCTTTGTCAGCGGATAGTAATACACTTTGCTTAATTCGATCAGACGGCAGTCGTTTTGAAACAGTAGATCAAATGTTATTAAACACACAATGGTTCAAATGGGCGTCAACAAAAAATATATTAGCCTATATTGAAGGAAGCGGGAGAGTTGCTTTAGAGAATAAGCATTTAAAAATAAAAGAATTGCCGGCTCTCCAGCAAAATACATTTACTCCAAAAGGCTATGTGGATTGGGATTTCACATGGAAGAACGATAATGTAATTATCGTTTCACGAGCAAAAGAAGCAGGGATAGAAACTCCGCCAGAAAAAAGACCACTACCATCTTTATATGAAGTAAATAGTATAAGCGATGAACAGCATCAAATTACAAAGCCATCAAATAGCCAAGGCGATTATAATCCTATTTTTATTAAGACGAGCAACCAATTGTTATGGATCCGTTCAAATCGTAAGAAAGCTGATGTATGGCTTGCTCATAGAGATGGGAAATATGAAAAGAAGTGGATTGAAAATATAGATGTGCCAGAGTGGTATTATGAGAAATGGAATTGGGAAGATGTCGTTTCGGTTAAAGACGAGTAAAAAAACCTGCCTGAAATATAATTGTTAGGCAGGTTTTTCAATGTTATTTATGTGTTTTATTTGGCTTTTTTTTCGCAGGGTTTCCGTTCCCTTGGCGCTTTCTGTTTTGTTCATCTTTTGCTTGTTTTTCATGTAATGTATCTAAAAAATCATTTGAGTTACTCATTTTTATATCTCTCCTTTTTTCATTACGTCCTAGTTACTATAACCATTTAGGAGGATAATCATGAGATAAAAGTTAAGCGCTTAGTTTTCTTCGGTAGTATACGTAAAATAGTCCATATGTAATGAATAACATAAGTAAAACTTGTAACTCTACATTTTCTTTTAAAATAGTTGCGACAGGAGCTGGTAAGTAAGGTGATGTATCGCTCGTTCCTAAACCTAACCATTTGTTTAAGAGGTTAAAGATACAAAACATGAAAACACCAGACCAGCTTGCGATAATTGCCTTCTGCTTAATTTTTGTTTCCCGTTCATCATCTGTAATCCAAGGATTAGCAGTTTTATCGCTATTAAAAAAGCCATTTATGTATCCCCATATGATCATTCCGATAAAGAAGATAATCCATTTCATATTTGTAATCCTCCTCTTCTTGTAAAAAGTATTTTACATATATATAATTGTAATATTTTCCGAATATTGATGTCAAACACTTTTTACATTCTGCTTTTTAAAATAGCAGGAGTAAAGAAAAAATTAGGGAAGAAATATGTGAGACTATTTCATAGTGAGAGGAAGAGGAGAATGAAACTTGTCTTTGTTCGGCATGGTGAAGGTGAGCATACGAAAGATTTACCATTAAGTTTACAAGCGGTGAATCCGCCATTGACGGGTGTGGGAAAGAAGCAGGCTAAATTACTTCAGTGCGATGTACCATTACAAGAAAAGGATATATTAATCGCTAGTCCTACACTTCGAACTTTACAAACTGCGGCAATATGGGGTGCGGAAGTTGCTTGTCAAAAAATTGTTCATCCATATATATCCCCGCGTATTTTCCCTTATCGGGAATCCGCCAAAACATTGCCGTGCGATCAATTGTTAGATCGAAAGGTAATAAAAAATTTATTTCCACATTTTTCATTAGAAGAAAGTACAAATGAATTGTTATGGAATGAGGGAGTCAATATTATCTCGGAGAAGGAATTTCAGCAAATAGTAGATGAATTTCTGCACTGGTGCTATCAGTTAAGAGCAGAAAAAGTTTGTATCGTTTCACATGATGGAACAATTACAGCGTATAGGCAATATTTACAGAAAGTCGCTTTAACTAGAGCTGATTTTTTGAAAGAAACGGGTATGTATGAAATGGACTTATAGGAGGGGGATTTGTAATGGAAGAGTTAGGGGGAAATGTGTACGACTTAAATGAGCAGAGAGTATACTTTGGCGTAGCGGAAATTAAGTAATATGCAAAATTGCATATTACACATATTTTAAATGGTTGGTATGAGTTTGGGGGGGGAACTAGTAGAATCCTTTTTACATAGTGATACAAAATCACATGTTAAATCGATAGCTTATGTAGATGGAAATGTAGCACTTATGTTTACAATACGCTGTATTTTACAGGCTTATTAACCATGACAAAATGTTAGAAGAAGGTGTTCAAGAAGCGAGATTAATCGATGAGGAGACACATACATTTCGATTATAGAAATAGTGTGAAACACGTTTATTCTATATTCGAATAAACGTGTTTCACATTTAACTCACATTTTTTTTACACTTTTTCAATGAAAATGATTATCACCTGTGGTATGATATGTTCAAGTTTTTACAGGTAATAAAAGTTACTATATATACGTTAGTATTTAATGTTTTGTATGTATGTCAAGAATTATTCACAATTAACATTTTAAAAGTAAGTAACTAATGTTATTATATTATCTGTAACTGACTTAATTACAACTTTAGGAGGAAGATATGATTATTCAATTTTTAAGAGAAAACAAAACAGTTTCTTTTGTATTAGCGATAATTCGAGTGTATCTTGGTTACACATGGGTAATGGCTGGAATCGGTAAACTACAAGGAAAAGGCTTCGATGCAACTGGTTATTTACAAGGTGCAATTGAAAAATCTAAAGGAGCACAACCAGCTGTTCAATCCTGGTGGGCATCATTCTTACAAGATTTTGCAATTCCAAACGTTGATTTATTTAATACACTTGTGACGTGGGGAGAAATTTTAGTCGGAATTGGTTTAATTGTGGGCTGTTTAACAAAAACAGCGGTCTTTTTCGGTCTTGTAATGAACTTTTCCTATATGTTTAGTGGGTCAATTGGTGTAAATCCTGAAATGGTTATCTTATCCATGTTCGTTCTTGTTTCTGGTATGAATGCTGGAAAACTTGGAATTGATGGCTTCGTTATACCGAAAGTATTAGGATCAAAAACTCAAAAACGCCAAAGACAAGCTGCTTAATATATGAAAACGGGTGTCTCAAAATGAGATACCCGTTTATTTTTCAGCACTTATAGGATTTTTCTCGAAGAAATCTTTTACATACCCTACAAATTCTTGTGGCTCTTGACGAAATGGAGCATGATAACCTTTTTCAATAATATGGAAAGTGCTATTTTTTAAGAATTGATGATAAGTTTCTCCTTCTTTCCAAGAAACGCTACTATCATTTCTTCCCCATATAATTAAAGTTGGTTGCTTAATTTCATTTGCATTGATTTGAAGACGCCTAGGCCATAATTTCATTTTATTATAATGCTCTTCATCATTACGCTTGAATTTAACTTTGCTCTCATCATAATCTGCAATAGAAGAAACGGCACTTAAATCAGTCGACACCTTTGGTCTTGGTGAACCTTGTTTATTAACGAGTGTATGAGGGCCGCCTGTAGCATCAGTTAAAATAAGGTGAGTAACCGCTTCAGGGTATAAATATGTTAAATTAAGAGAAATTTCTCCGCCCATCGAATGTCCCAGTATTGCGAATGAGTCATACCCTAGTTTTTTCATTAACTTATAATACAAATTTGCATGAGTTGGAAAAGAATAATAAAAATCCATCGGCTTAGAGGAACGTCCGAATCCTAAAGCATCAACAGAAATAATCGTATGATCTTTTGCTAAATCTGAGTAAATCTTTTGAAAACCATCGGATGATCCTCCAAATCCATGGATCATAAGTAAAGGTGGTTTTTCATCACCAATCTTTTTAAAGTAAATCGTTTGACCATCTATCTCTACCATTTTTTCCTCGGTAGCTAGTTTCGCTGTAATTGTATTTTTAACTTTTTTTACTTGTTCTACTGGCTTTTCTGCTGCACTACATCCTACTAATAGTGTAAGAGTAAGACAACCTACCATAAAATAGCTAAATCGCTTCAATTAGGTGTCCCCTTTCTAACATAACGCTGCATCTATCATAGCAAATAGCATATTACGATTTCCAGGAAGTTGATTACCATTCTTTATCATAAGAGGTGAAAGGAGCGTTTCCTGGAAATCTGCTGTTTGAAGAAATTGGCGGAATATGAATTGTGAGTGCGGAACATCAATGCGTATCGTCCCACTCCACGATTTACAAATCATTTCTAATAACTGAATAGCGTCTTTTTCTTTTTTTGAAATAAGCGGAGTGATACATAGTACATCTCCTTTTTGTATGCATAAAGCAAAAGCATCTATTTGATTATCCCGTTCTATTTTAAAGGAGTAAGTTGCTCTCGATAGTAGCGATGAAAAAAGCTTAGAACGATATGCACCAGTCGCAGTTTGATCAAGAAAAATGAGAGATTGAAGATCGGCTTGCTGAATTTGTTTTATGGGAAAAGAATTTGTACTTATATGAGCCGCTTGTTTTTCGAAACGATGAATTGTTGTTATTGATTGAAATCCATAAGATTCATATAAGGATTCGCCAGCTTTTGTTGCAATGAGCGTAATAGGGAGCGATGGATGAGTTACTTTTAAGCTAGTGTTTAACAAAATACGGCCAATTCCTTTTCTTTGAAAATCAGGATGCACGATTAACATACCGATAGAAGAAAATCCAGGGGCAAACGAAAAGACCCCGCCCGCTGCAATAAGTTTATTCTCATGTACATAGCCAAAAATTGTGCCAATGGAAAGGTACATATGGAATTGCTCTTTCATAAAAATCTCATGCTGTAACCACCCGACTGATTTGCAAAGAGAGAGTAAATCTGGAATGGAAGATTCGTCTAGTTTTACTGTTTTCATAAAGTTCACCATATTTCTATTTAAATTAGAAAAAATAAGAATAATATTACGAAATGTAAAATAATAGGTTCGTATTAAAAAAATCCAACATGTTTATATTTTTCTTTGTAAAGGGAAGTATGTTTGATATGACAAGACAAACTTATACAAATTATAACTGAAATTTACATAAGTTAACAAAAAATTTACATATAACTCATTTTCTCTTAACAGTCTTATATTAAATTTGATAGTGGGAAATGAATAACCTAATTAGGGGGACAAGACAGTGAAAAAGTTTGTAAAAAAAGCATGGCCATTTGCAGTTGTGGCGTCGTTAGCAGTTACTTCGGTAGCAACATGGAATTTTACGCGTTCTAGTGAGGTTAATGCGGATGAGAACGGAAACAATGCAAAAATTAAAAATGTCATTGTATTAATTGGGGATGGTATGGGGCCTTCATATATGACAGCTCATCGTTATATGAAAGATAATCCAAAAACATTTGAGATGGAATCTACAGAATTTGATAAGCATCTTGTAGGAACACAAAAAACATATCCAGAAGATGAACATGAAAATATTACAGACTCTGCATCGGCAGCTACTGCGATGTCAGCAGGTATAAAAACATATAATGCAGCTATTGCAGTAGATAATGATAAAGCTGAAGTGAAAACAGTGCTTGAGCAAGCGAAAGAAAAAGGGAAGTCAACGGGACTCGTTGCAACGTCTGAAATTACGCATGCAACACCAGCTGCATTCGGTGCACATGATATTAGTCGTAAAAATATGGACGCAATTGCAAATGATTACTTTGATGAGAAAATTAAAGGTAAGCATAAAATAGATGTTATGCTTGGCGGCGGCGTAAATAACTTTGTTAGAAAAGACCGCAATCTTACAGAAGAATTTAAGAAGTCTGGTTATAGTTATGTAACAGATCGTAATCAATTATTAAATGATAAAAGCGATCAAGTTCTTGGCTTATTTGCACCAGGTGGTTTAGACAAAATGATTGACCGTACTGACAAAACACCTTCATTAGAAGAGATGACAAATACCGCGATTGAGCGCTTGAACAAAAATAAAAATGGTTTCTTCTTAATGGTCGAAGGTAGTCAAATTGATTGGGCTGGACATGATAATGATATTGTCGGTGCAATGAGTGAAATGGAAGACTTCGAAAAAGCGTTTAAAGCAGCAATTGAGTTTGCGAAAAAAGATAAGAACACATTAGTTGTTGCAACTGCAGACCATGCTACTGGCGGATTATCTTTAGGTGCGAATGGTGAGTATAACTTTAAAGTAGATCCGATTAAAGCTGCGAAACGTACGCCAGACTTTATGGCAAGTGAGATTGTAAAAGGTGCAAATGTAGAAGAAACATTGAAAAAGTATATTGATCTACAATTAACACCAGAAGAAATTAAAGCTGTAAATGATATAGCTCCATCAAAAGATGTAACAAAGATTGATAATGCAATTGAAGATATCTTCAATAAGCGTTCGGTTACAGGTTGGACAACGGGTGGACATACAGGTGAAGATGTAAACGTATATGCATTCGGACCGGGTAAATACTTATTCTCTGGCGTTCAAGAGAATACAAATATAGCTAAACGTGTCTTTGACATTGTTGGCGGCGGCGACCCGAATAAAGGAAGACGCTAATTATAAATGAAAGTGAGGCGAAATGCCTCACTTTTCTTTTTAGGAGATGGAAAGATGAGAGTTTTTTTAGGGAAATTAAGATTCCTTCTAGTATTTGTATTATTGCTAGTTGGATGTCAATCTCAAGAGAATAATATAGAACAAAAATCTGCTGGGAAAACTGAGGAAAAGGTACATATAACGAAAGAAGAAGAGAAATCCATTCAAGATGTTATTGAGGCATTTGTACGGACGACGAATGAAAAAAATCTTGCTGAGCATATGGAGTTATTTTCAAAGAAGATGCCTAGTGCTGAAGACTTAAAAACACAAAAGGAAGCGGCATTTCAAAAGGGAAATAAGAAAATAGAATTGGAACATATGAATATGAAAGCTCTTAAAGGTGGGCTTGTTATTGTTGAAACGGAGGAAAAAGAAGTAGATGGAGGGGTTACTCTTCAAAAGAAAATGCAGTATGCACTTGGAAAAGAAGATGAAGGGTGGAAGATTGAAGAAGTTCGTACGATAGAGAAGAAATAAAGTGAAACTTTAATCAGTGGGAGTCTTACTGCCCGCAAATAGCGGAATAAAAAAAGGTTCTCATAGGAGAGAACCTTTTTAAAGTGGTAATAAAATTTGATTTGAACATGCTTCAATGTCATCAATATCTTGACGGATTGTTGCCATCTTATTATCGAGATCTTCAGCTTTCATAGCAGCGTCATGTAGTTCATCCTTCAAATAATCAGGTATATTTCCTTCATATTTGTAGTAAAGTTTATGTTCTAAACTTGCCCAAAAGTCCATCGCAAGTGTACGTAATTGAATTTCTGCAAATACATCTTTCGTACCAGAATTTAGTAACAATGGATATTTAATAATCATATGCAAACTTTTATAGCCATTTCCTTTTGGATTGGCAATATAATCTTTTACTTCTACAATTTCCATGTCTCCACGATTTTCAATAACCCCTTTTAAATGGTAAATATCTTCTACAAAGCAACATGTAATACGGATGCCAATAATATCTTGTAATTGTGTTTGAGCATTTTCAACTGTTGGTGATAAATTTTTACGCTCAAGCTTCCTAATGATACTTTCGGGTTGTTTAAGTCTTGTTTTTATATGTTCAAACGGGTTGTAGTCTTCTAAAAATTGAGCTTCCCGGTTCATAATTTCAAATTTAGTTTTTAACTCTTCTAAAGCAAATGTATAAGGTAATACAAAAGCTTTCCAGTAGTTAACGGTTGATTGGTTATATTCCATTTATATACACACCTTTTCTTATTTACAAGTGAAGTTGTTATTATACTAAACACCAAATCATGTAGGCGCAAGCAGCAAATGATGAGATCATAAAGCGATATTTAGTTTTCATCTTTTCAACCCCTTTCAAATGAAATTATATATGAATAAACGTCATTGTTAGTAATTTCACTATGTACAATTCTTATAGTAATAGATTCATGTGAAATTCGTATGAACTAATTGTTTCAGCTTTTTGTCTTTTTGCTAATGACTTTTGGTTTTGTTTATTATAATTACCTTAAATTGTAATAAAGGAGAGAGTATGATGAATCCAAAAGATAATGAATGAATTCTTTAAAAAGCATTTACCGATGTTAAAATATAATAATTTAGTTTGCATTACGATTGATAAATCAACCAATGAATTAATTGGTTTTATAAAACTGACAGACGATAAAGAAGTAAAACAAATACTGTCTAGAGAGGAATGTTTACAAAAAGCACTTCAATTTTTAGAACGAGTTATTCCAGATAGCACACAATATCTTCGTCTTTGGGAAGAACGTGAAGAAGCAGAAGATGGGATTGAAAGATTTACCTTTTCTGTATATGTGAATGGGATTCCAGCAGAGTATAACCAATTTAGGGTCAATATCAATACAGAAAATGGTGCTGTGATGCACTACTCAGGAGAATCTAGCAACTTTATAAAAGAATTACTTGCATATGAAACAACACCAAAAGTAACAAAAGAAGAAGCGTTAGAAATATACAGAGAGGCTATCCGAGTTAAATTAGAATGGTCTATAGATCATGACGTAGAGGAAACGGTATATCAATTGCTGTATAAACAAACAACGGATGAAAATTATAAAGAATTCTTCGACTGTAGTCGAGAAATTCGTTATATTGATGCGCATACTGGGGAGAAAATTTGGAGTGAATACTAGTAAAAGCCAATCGATACGTATCGATTGGCTTTTACTATGTTCTTAGAATTATTTATTAATTGCCGTTAAGTGGTTGAAGAATACCATCTTGAGCTTTTGACCAATCATATAGGTTTCCATCAGATCCCACTGCAAAATTTAGAGCACGTGAGTTCTCAGGAGATTCGCGTCCGTATAAGACGTCGTATAGTTTAATACCATTTATTGTGCCAATTAGTTTGTCTTCGCCGGAGCCGTAACGAATTTCATCTGAGCGAGCTCCCATTCTTTTTTCTAGAACTTTTACAGCATCTTCACTTGTGAATGTAATAGTATCAGTTTGTTTATTTGGTTGCTTAGCTGGTTGTTGTTCTTTTTGTGTGTTTTTAGATTCTGCTTCAGGTTTTGTATTATTTTTAACTGTGTCGTTATCTTCATTTTTTTTGTTGTTTTCAGTAGTTGCGTTATTCTCGTTTGTTGCATTTTCCTCAGTTTTTACACTGTCTTCATCTTTTTGTGTATCTTCTGTTTTTGTGCTGTCTTTTGATGCTGCAGTATCCTGTTTAGTCGTTTCAGTTTTTGTGGGCGAAGTTTGTTGTCCGCAAGCTGACAGTAAGAAAAAAGATAGTGTGAGTACTACTAATTTTGTTATTTGTGAAGTAAAGTATTGCATGAAAACACCTCTTTCAAAATTTTGGAACTTAACATATTGTAATACATTGGAAAAAATATTCAAGGTATGAAAGACTTATTTCGTTCGACAAAAAGCTAAGGATTCCATATTTATATCGTACAGACACAAACAACCTCACGCCCACATACACATAGTAAAGACCACTATTTTGGCGGAGGTGAAAGGTTTGAGTCTATTCGCCGCAATTGGATATATGGTTCGAGAAGTGTTTGTCTTTGTTTCTTATGTGAAGAACAATGCGTTCCCGCAGCCGTTATCATCAGATGATGAGAGAAAGTACTTAGAGTTAATGGAGCAAGGTGATGCTCAAGCGAGAAATCTTTTAATTGAACATAATTTACGGCTTGTAGCTCATATCGTTAAGAAATTCGAAAACACTGGTGAAGATGCAGAAGATTTAATTTCAATTGGTACCATTGGGCTTATTAAAGCGATTGAAAGCTATTCAGCAGGGAAAGGAACTAAGCTTGCAACATATGCAGCACGCTGTATCGAAAATGAAATTTTGATGCATTTACGTGTGCTGAAGAAAACGAAAAAAGACGTTTCACTTCATGATCCAATCGGGCAAGATAAAGAGGGTAATGAAATATCGCTTATTGATATATTAAAATCAGAATCAGAAGATGTAATTGATATGATTCAGCTTAGTATGGAGTTAGAAAAAATTAAAGAGTATATCGATATTTTAGACGAACGAGAGAAAGAAGTAATTGTGAAGCGTTTTGGACTTGGGCTTGATAAAGAGAAAACACAGAGGGAGATTGCGAAGGCACTCGGTATTTCAAGAAGCTACGTATCGCGAATTGAAAAGCGTGCTTTAATGAAAATGTTCCACGAATTTGTGCGGGCTGAGAAAGAGAAAAAAGCAAAAGAATAATGTATATTGTAGGCAGCTACACTTTAAAAGTGGCTGCTTTTCTTTCGGGAAAACGGAAAGAAAACGAGCTGTTCTAAGAAGAAATACATGTTCACTGTTGAAAATGGCGGATTCTATCTGTAATATTAGAAGGTGCTAAACAATTTAAGAATAAAAATTATACTTAGTTTTTCATCGTGTATAACGAGACGGCTCCATTCTATATGTGGGAATAAGAACCAATTTTACATATGATATAGAGAGAAAAGAAGGGGAAACTAAAGTTATAGGCTGATTAGGAGGTTTCGTAATTTGCGACGGACATTATATCGACTTATGATCGAACTTACAAATGGTCGTTTTACTTCTTATATATTACGTAAATTTGCACAATCTCGTTTGAGCTCTATCATTATTCCATCGTATGCGAAAGTTTTTCAAATTAATCAAGATGAGATGGAAAAGGGTTTGAAGGAATATCGAACATTGCATGATTTATTTACACGTAGGCTAAAAGAAGGAAAGCGTAGTATTGATACTGATGCATCGAGTATCGTTAGTCCTGTTGATGGTGTTTTTGCTGATCAAGGTCCTATTGAGGATACAAAAACATTCGATATAAAAGGAAAGCGTTATTCAATTGTGGATATGCTAGGTAATGAAGAGCGTGCAAAGCGATATGCAGGCGGTACATATATGGTAATTTATTTGAGTCCAAGTCATTATCATCGTATTCATAGTCCGCTCTCTGGCTCTGTGACTGAAAGATTCGTACTCGGCAGAAAATCATATCCGGTAAATGCAGCGGGTATGGAGTATGGGAAAGAACCATTGTCAAAAAATTATCGCTCTGTTACAGAAGTAAATAGTGAAGGCGAACGTATGGCACTTGTAAAAGTAGGTGCTATGTTTGTTAATAGTATTGAGCTCCTTCATGAAAGAAGTACTGTTCAAAAAGGTGAAGAGATGGCATACTTTACATTTGGCTCAACAGTTGTTTTATTATTTGAAAAAGATATGATTGAAGCAGTGCAGGAATTGACAAGTGGGCAAGAGCTACGTCTTGGTGAAAAAATTGCAACCCGAGTATCACATAAGTAAAGAAAAGATTTTATAATATACTTATGAAGCTCTAATTAAGAAATGTGGACAAAGATGCTTAATGAAGAAATCCCCTAGATGGGAGTACTTGTTTATTCGAGAGCCATCGCAGGATGGCTCTTTTTACAGGTCAATCAGCAATCTATATGTACTCAAGAAGATTTGACGAGCTTGTCCTCTAATGAGCGTCTAATAATTTCTTGTTTTATAAGTAAAATGAAGTCGGGATTTAATTTTAGTTCTTTTGCTTTATAATAAGACTCAGTGAGTAAATCAGTAGATAACTGTTCCATATGTTTTGTTTTCAAGGGGAGCCACCTCCTAATAATATAAGGATTGATTCGTTGTTGCATTTAATGTACCAAAAAAATATGACAGTCACAAATAAGAGGTTATCCACATACCTCAGTGGATAAAGTGTGCATAGAGTGTTAGTAAATTCCGAATTAACTGAAAAGTTAATGTGGAAAGTGTGTACAAGTTTATCCACAGGTTATCTATCGAAAAATGTTGTCGAAAAATTTTATGAAAAATCCTCAAAGAGGTGAAAGAAATTGAAGTTATTTTTACCAAATGAATATGTGAAAAATGTATATCATGTTCAACCGGAAGATTTGAAAAAACGTGGAATTAAAGGAGTTATTACCGATTTAGATAACACTTTAATTGAATGGGATCGTCCGAACGCAACACCACAGCTTGAAGAGTGGTTTTTGAAAATGAAAGAAAATGATATTCAAGTAACGGTTGTTTCAAATAATAACGAGCAACGCGTTAAAGAATTCGCTGATCCATTAGGTATTCCGTTTATTCATAGTGCGCGCAAACCGTTTGTCCGCGCATTTAAGCGTGCGATACACGAGATGCACCTGCAGCCAGATGAAGTTGTAGTAATTGGAGATCAGTTACTAACGGATGTGCTCGGTGGGAATCGTGTGGGACTTCATACAATTTTAGTTGTACCGGTAGCGCAAACGGACGGATTGGTGACACGTTTTAATCGGAAAATTGAACGAAGAATTATGAGAAACATGAAGAAAAAAGGCTTAATTAACTGGGAGGAATAAAGTTTGACTGAAACAATTAAATGTATTGGTTGCGGTGTAGAAATTCAAACAGAAAATAAAAATGAAGTAGGATACGCTCCTGTATCATCTTTAGAAAAAGAACAAGTAATTTGTCAACGTTGTTTTCGTTTGAAACATTATAACGAAATTCAAGATGTATCTTTAACAGATGATGATTTCCTTCGTATTTTGAACGGAATTGGACAATCAGACGCACTAGTGGTTAAAATCGTAGATATTTTCGATTTCAATGGTAGCTGGTTACCGGGCTTACATCGTTTTGTAGGGAACAATAAAGTATTACTTGTAGGGAATAAGGCTGACTTAATTCCAAAGTCAGTTAAGCATGATAAAGTAAAACATTGGATGCGCTATAGTGCAAAGCAACTTGGTTTAAAACCAGAAGATGTCTTTTTGATTAGTGCAGCTAAAGGACAAGGAATCACTGAACTTGCTGATGCAATTGAGCATTACCGCGAAGGTAAAGATGTTTATGTTGTTGGATGTACGAATGTTGGTAAATCAACATTTATTAATCGTATGATTAAAGAGTTTAGTGATGAGACTGAGAATGTAATTACAACATCACATTTCCCAGGAACAACGCTTGATTTAATTGATATCCCATTAGACGAAACATCATCTTTATACGATACACCAGGTATTATTAATCATCATCAAATGGCGCATTATGTTGGGAAACAAAGCTTAAAGCTTATTACACCGACTACAGAGGTTAAGCCGATGGTATTCCAATTAAATGAAGAACAAACATTATTCTTTGGTGGATTAGCACGATTTGATTATGTAAGTGGAGGTCGTCGTGCATTTACTTGTCATTTCTCAAACCGTTTAACAATCCATCGTACAAAGCTTGAAAAGGCTGATGAATTGTACGAAAGACACGCTGGAGAAATGTTGAATCCACCGACACCAGAAGAATTAGAAAATATGCCAGATTTTGTGAAATATGAATTTAATATTCGTGAGCCAAAAACGGACGTTGTATTCTCTGGATTAGGCTGGGTTACTGTAAATGAATCAGGAGCGAAAATTGTTGCTCATGTACCAAAGGGAGTAAGTGTTTCATTACGTAAATCTTTAATTTAATATGGAGAGGGATTTATGAAACAATTATATGGTGTAATCGGAAATCCAATTGGACATTCATTATCACCCGTTATGCATAACGATGCATTTGAACACTTGAATATGGATGCCCATTATCATGCGTTTCTTGTAGAAGAAGAAGCGCTAGGGGAAGCAGTAAAAGGTTTGAAAGCATTAGGTATTTCAGGATTTAATGTAACGACTCCGCATAAAGTTGCAGTTATGGAGTACTTGGATGAGGTTGCCCCGCTAGCAAGGCAAATCGGTGCGGTAAATACAGTAGTTCATCGAGATGGAAAATTGATTGGGTATAATACAGATGGAATTGGTTTTGTTCGTGCCCTGCAGTCAATTAGTGAAGATCCACTTCAAGAGAAACGTATTTTATTAATCGGTGCAGGTGGTGCTAGCCGAGCTATTTACTTCTCGCTTGCAGATGTAGGTGTGAAAGAAATTGATATTGCTAATCGTACGAGAGATAAGGCGGAAAATCTTATCGCTGGGTGCATGGCAAATGTTAATTCGCATGCTCTATCGTTAGAATGTGCAGCAGAAAATCAAGGGGAATATGATATTATCATCCAAACAACAACGATAGGTATGCATCCACATGTTGCGTATACGCCGCTGGAAATTCGTTCATTGAAACAAGGAACGATTGTTTCTGATATTATTTATAATCCATTTGAGACGAAAATTTTAGGCGATGCGAAAGAACAAGGTGCAATAATTCAAAATGGAATCGATATGTTCGTTTATCAAGGTGCACTTGCATTTGAAATGTGGACAGGGTGTGTGCCGAATATTGATAGAATGAAACAATTAGTAATGAGAGAGCTTGGAGGCTAATTATATGTTAACAGGAAAACAAAAAAGATTTTTACGTGCAAAGGCACATCATTTAACACCGATTTTTCAAGTTGGAAAAGGTGGCGTGAATGAAAATATGGTGAAACAAATTGGAGAAGCGTTAGAAGTTCGTGAACTATTTAAAGTGAGCGTATTACAAAACTGTGAATTTGATCGTAGTGAAGTTGCAGAAGAGCTTGCACAAGGTGCACGAGCTGAAATCGTTCAAGTAATCGGAAGCACAATTGTTTTATACAAAGAATCAAGAGAAAATAAGCAGATTAAACTTCCTCGATAAAAGATATACGTGAGTTATTTCGTAGTGGACGCTGGATATGTAGAAAGCGAAACCAATTGAACTTTTATTAACAGTGGGCTCTCTTCGAATATGTATGGGGAGAGTTGCTGTATGTAAAAGGAAGGAGCGTTTCTTTTGAGAAAAATTGGCATTATTGGTGGCACGTTTGATCCGCCTCATAATGGGCATTTGTTAATTGCAAATGAAGTGTATCATGCTTTAGGGTTGGAAGAGGTATGGTTTTTGCCGAATCAGATTCCACCGCACAAGCAAGGACGTAACATTACGAGTGTGAAAAGTCGATTAAACATGCTGCAAATAGCGACTGAGGAAGAAGCATACTTTTCAATTTGTTTAGAAGAGCTAGACAGAGAAGGCCCATCTTATACGTACGACACTATGGTACAATTAACGGAGAAGTATCCGGATGTGCAGTTTCACTTTATTATTGGCGGAGACATGGTTGAGTATTTGCCGAAGTGGTATAACATTGAAAAGTTACTTAAGCTTGTGACTTTCGTTGGAGTTGCAAGACCAGGTTATACATTACATACGCCTTATGATATCGTAAAAGTGGAAATTCCGGAGTTTGCAGTTTCTTCTTCTCTGTTACGGGAGAGATATATGACGAAGAAAACGTGCAAATATTTACTCCCCGAAAAAGTACAGGTATATGTCGAGAGGAATGGGTTGTATGAATCGTGAGGAAGCACTTAGTATTGTCAAACAACAAATGCATGAAAAACGTTATATACACACGATTGGTGTAATGGAAACAGCGATTGAACTTGCTCGGTTATATGGTGTAGATGAGAAAAAGGCAGAGACGGCTGCTATATTTCACGATTATGCAAAATGTAGAGCGATTCCAGAAATGGAAGAGATTATTAAGAGAGAAGCTTTGCCGAAGGATCTACTGCACTATAACAAAGAGTTATGGCATGCACCTGTTGGGGCATACTTAGTAGAAAAAGAAGTAGGTATTATTGATCTTGAAATTTTACAAGCTATTACATATCATACAAGTGGTCATGAAAAAATGACAATGTTAGATAAAGTTATTTATGTAGCAGATTACATTGAACCAGGACGTAAGTTTCCTGGTGTGGAAGAAGCGAGGAAACTCGCATATAAAGATATAAATCAAGCTTTACTGTTTGCTTTAAAGCGAACAATTCAATTTTTAATGGAAAAAGATCAAACGATTTATCCATTAACATTCCAAACATACAATGCAATTATCAAGGAGGAAATTAATAAATGAAAGATAAAGAGTTATTAGTATTAGCGGCAAAAGCAGCTGATGATAAGAGAGCAGAAGATATGGTTGTACTAAATATGCAAGGTATTTCACCGATTGCAGACTATTTTATTATTTGTCACGGAAATTCAGACAAGCAAGTACAAGCAATTGCACGTGAAATTAAAGCGAAGGCACATGAGTTCGAAATTAACGTACAACGTATGGAAGGCTTTGATGAAGCACGTTGGGTTTTAGTAGACCTTGGTGATGTGGTTGCTCATGTATTCCATAAAGATGAGCGTAATCACTATAATTTAGAGCGTCTATGGGGCGATGTGCCGCGTGAAGATATTGCAGATGAGCTAGATCAATGAAATACGAACAATTTGCTTTGCTGTATGACGAACTGATGAATGATGTCCCTTATGATAAATGGGTGGAATTCACAGAGGAAAGTTTGCAACAGGCATCTATGAAAGAGGCAAAAATTCTTGACGTAGCATGTGGAACTGGTAACGTAACACTTCCGCTTGTACGAAAAGGTTATGATTTAATTGGTGTAGATCTTTCGGAAGAAATGTTAACTGTCGCACAGCAAAAATTGGGGGGAGAAGGTTATTTTATTCCTTTTTACCAACAAGACATGAGAGAGCTCGATGTTCCTGGTGAATTTGATTGTGTGACAATATTTTGTGACTCATTAAATTACGTATTGCAAGAAGATGGAGTGCAAGAAACATTTAGAAGAGTTTTCCACCATTTACGTCAGGATGGCTTGTTTTTATTCGATGTACACTCTTTATATAAAATACATCACGTATTTCAAAATGAAACATATACAGTGAACGGCGAAGAAATATCACTTATTTGGAACTGCTTCCCTGGAGAAGAATCAGATAGTGTGGAACATGATTTGACATTCTTTGTACAAGATTCAGAAGAAGATGTGTACCATCGTTTTGACGAATGTCACGTGCAGCGTGCATATTCGGTTGAAGTGTTAACAAAATGGCTTGAAGAAGCTGGATTTACAGTACTTCGCGTCACAGGTGACTTTGAACGAATCGAAGTGACAGAACAAACAGAGCGCATCTTTTTTATGGCGAAGAAGAATGGATAAAAGAAAAGCAACCGATAAGGTTGCTTTTCTTTTATAGAAAAGATGTAGTTTTAGTTCTAGAAAAATAAAAATATGATATGTGTAAAGTGTAAAAATGCTAGTTTTAGTGAAAATGTAGCATGAAAAAGATAAGTATTAATAAAAAGGGTTTGGGATTACGATGGCGTATTTATTATGTGTGTTTATTGAATTGCTGCTCAACACATTTTAAATCTTCATCGAATTTCTCATGTGTCCGTTCGATTAATTTATGAAACATATCCCCAACATGCTCTTCTAAAATACGAATACCTTCTCCTGTAACACCGCCTTTAACGCATACCTTTTCTTGTAAAGTAGGTAATGTGAAAATTTCTTTTTCAAGTAATTTCCCCATTCCAATGACCATTTCACTTACTAAAGTAGTGGCTTCTTCATGTGTAATATTTGTTTTATCTACAGCAGCGTTAATGAAACATTGTAATAAATAACTAAAAAAAGCAGGGCCGCAGCTTGCTATATCAGATGAAACGCGCGTTATATCTTCTTCTATAACAAGGGGAGTAGAAATGTTTTTGAATAGACGAAGTAGTTTTTTTTGCCATTCTTCAGAGCAGTTATTTCCAAATGTAAATAGTGATGCGCCGGATAAGGCGCGGTTTGTGATGCTTGGAATGATACGAGCGACGTGGCAAGGTATAAGTGTTTCTAATTGTGATGGAGATATGGGGCTTGTGATAGAAACTAAGCAATCTTCGTCTGAAAAATGGTCAGCGTATTTTTTTAGAATAGGGTATATATCTATCGGTTTTACGCAAATGAAAATAAGCTGGGATTGTTCGATTACCTCTTGGATTGTTTTGGCTATATGAACAGAAGGGTATTTTTCTTTTATATGATATGCTTTGGCAGGCGTCCGATTAATAATAGTAAGGCACGAAGGCTTGACAGCACGGGTTTCTAAAAATGCATCGATTAGTATATTCCCCATGTTCCCTGTCCCTATAATTCCTATGTTCAATGTTTCATCCCTCCTTCGTAACAGCTTTCTCCTAAACAATATGAATGATGTTATAAATTTATGATTAGAGGTGTAAAATGATGTGGGATTTTCCGAAAAAATGGTTGGGATTAGTGGTTATTATTGGCACTTTGATTTTTCTTTTTTTCTGGAAAACGAATCAGCAAACGGAGCAATCGCTCATTACAACGGAAGTTCAAGCGAAAGATGTGGAGAAAAAAAGTAAACCGAAAGTATTGGATACAAAGGAACAGAAAAAAATAATTATAATTGATGTGAAAGGGGCGGTTGTAAGAGAAGGTGTGTATGAAATGAAAGAGGGGGACCGAGCGAAGGATGCCGTTGAAAAGGCGGGTGGTTTTTTACTAGAAGCAGATGTGAAGAAGGTGAATTTAGCGCAAATTGTACAAGACCAAATGATCCTTTATGTACCGAATAAAAATGAGCAAGTACAAGAGGTGGCCACTTTTTCAAAGGGCGAGGCAAAGATTCAAATAAACGCAGCTTCTAAAGAGCAACTTGAAAAAATTACAGGCATTGGTTCTCGGAAGGCAGAAAGTATTTTGAAATACCGAGAAGAACATGGTCCGTTTCAGAAAATAGAAGATTTATTAGAAATTGATGGGATTGGTGCGAAGTCACTTGAAAAAATAAAAGATCAAATTATTATTCCATAAAAGATTGACGAAGTTTTTCTTTTTTCGCTACACTACAAGTAGACAAAAAAGTAGGTGAAAAATATGGAACGAATTTCATGGGATCAATATTTTATGACGCAAAGCCATCTGTTATCATTGCGTAGTACATGTACAAGACTTGCAGTAGGAGCGACAATCGTTCGTGATAAACGAATTATTGCTGGTGGATATAACGGTTCAATTAAAGGTGGTGTACATTGTATAGACGATGGTTGCTATGTCATTGATAATCATTGTGTTCGTACAATTCATGCGGAAATGAATGCTTTATTGCAATGTGCGAAGTTTGGTGCAAAAACAGAGGAAGCGGAAATTTATGTCACACATTTTCCTTGTTTGCAGTGCTGTAAGGCGATTATTCAAAGTGGTGTTACAGCAGTTTATTATGCACAGGATTATAAAAATCATCCGTATGCCGTAGAGTTATTTGAACAGGCGAGTGTAACAGTGAAGCACGTTCCGCTGGAATATGATATTACATCGCTAGAGGAACAAGAGCGTCATTTGCAGCTAAAGGAATTATTCGCAGCTTTAGAAAAAGATAATTTATCAATGGAAGAATTACAGCGTGTATTCACTAAAGCGAAAATGATGCTATAAGGAGTGAGTATGAGTTGAATGGACAATGGGGCTATGTTGCAATCTCGTTTATAATTGGGATTGCAATTACCTTTTCCACGTCGCATTTGTTGACTGCTTGTTGTTTCGTTTGTTATGTTTTATTTTGTTTATATCGTACTTCGCGTAAAACCTTCATATTTTGTATGATAGCGTGTTTTAGTGGCGCTATGTACACCACATATGTTCAGAGTCTAAATAAGCCGCTAGGGGATCCCTACGAAGTTACACGAGGGGTCGTGCAAAATACACCTCTAATTAATGGAGATCGTCTCTCTTTTCAAATTGAGGATCAGAATAAAAACTTAGTGCAGTTAAATTATAAAGTACAATCTGCTTCGGAAAAGAAGCAATTGCAACAATTACATGCAGGTATATCGTGTACATTTAAAGGGGAGGTGAAAGAACCACAAACTGCCCGGAATTTTCATGTTTTTGATTATCGTAATTATTTATATCAGCAAAAAATACATTTTATATTTGATGTGACATACATTTCTGAATGTCAAAAAACATCGTTGTCACTCGTGCAATGGATTTTTCTTCTCAGGCAACAAACAATCTCGAAAGTTACAGAAATGTTCCCAGAACAATCAGGTGCATTTATGAACGCATTATTATTTGGAGATCGACAACAAATGACGTTTGAAGTAGAAGAGCAATATCAACAATTTGGTCTTATACATTTGTTGGCAATTTCAGGATCGCATATCGTATTATTAATGGTTATAATGTATTTTGTTTTACTAAGAAGTGGTGTGACGAAAGAGACAGCAACAGTATGCCTTATAGTTTGCATTCCTCTATATATGATCGTAGCTGGGGCGTCGCCATCTGTTGTGAGGGCTTCTATAACAGGAGTTTTATTGTTGGTAGCTTTCATGTGCTCTATTCGCTTATCTAGTCTAGACGCCTTAAGTATAACAGCTATATGTATGCTTATATACGATCCGTATCTTATTTTCAACATTGGATTTCAATTCTCATTTGTAGGTAGTTTTGCTTTACTACTATCTGCGCCGATATTATTAGGGCGTAGTAATGGAGTAGTTCGAAATTCTATTTACATTTCTATAATTTCACAGCTCGCTAGTACCCCCATCTTGTTATATCATTTTGGTTATTTTTCTCCTTATAGCATTTTCCTCAATCTTATATATGTTCCTTTTCTATCCATTATTGTATTGCCGTGTAGCATTATTATTCTTATATGTATGCCGGTTATTCCATTTTTCGCAAAAGGAATTGCGTATGTACTTTCATTATGTTTAACCATTTCTAATGACTTTCTAAGTTACTGTGAAAGTTTCCCTTTCATCCGACTTACTTTTGGTCAAACTCCTTTATTTCTTGTGGCTATATATTGTTTTAGTATCGTTAGTATATTTGTGATTTGGGAAAGAGTAATAACGAAAAAAATTTTGTGCATAGTTGTGGGTGTATTTCTTTTTATTAGTACTTGTCATTATGTATATCCATATTTTCGCGAAAGTGGGAGTGTTACATTTCTTGATGTTGGACAGGGAGATGCAATATTAATTCGTCTTCCGTACGATAAAGAGGTTTATCTTATTGATACAGGTGGAGCCCTTCCCGTCAAGAAGGAAGTGTGGCAACAGAAAAAGCATGAATTTTCTGTTGGGCATGATATTCTGGTTCCTTTCTTACAAAAAGAAGGTATAAAAACGATTGATAAATTAATTGTAACGCATGGAGATGCGGATCATATAGGTGCTGCGCTGGATTTGCTGTCATCTATTATTGTAAAAGAAGTTGTATTTGGGAGAAAGGAACAAGATGCTGTATTGGAAAAAGTGGTGAAGAAAAAGGCGTTAGAAAAGAGCATGAAGATAAGTGTAGTAGGAGAAGGGGAAGGTTGGAGGGTAAATGAAGCGGAATTTTTCGTATTAGCTCCAAAGGGGAAAGAAAAGGGAGAAAATGACTCTTCGATTGTACTATGGGCCAGACTAGGGGGACTAACATGGCTATTTACGGGTGATTTAGAAGAAGAAGGAGAAAAGTTTATAGTATCGACATATCCTGATTTGCGGGCTAATATTTTAAAAGTTGCCCACCATGGGAGTAAAACATCGTCTACAGATCCTTTTTTAAGCCTTGTACAGCCTACTGTAGCGATTATTTCTGTGGGAGAGCGTAATAGGTATGGGCACCCGCATAAGGAAGTTATAGAGCGTTTTAAGAAGATGGGTATTGATATATGGCGTACGGATAAGCAAGGTGCTATTTCCTATGTTTTTAATGGAGAAAAAGGAACCTTTCAAAGTAAAATCACATATGATGAAACACATAGAAGATGAAAAAAAGAAGACTGCCGTTAAGCAGCAGCCTTTAAGAACCGATGAATTTAATAACAGTTGCAATAATGAAAAGTGTTGCGAAAAAACCAAATGAGACGATAAATCCTACCCCTGAATCAATAGCGTCATTGCGTTTACTTTGAACGTTTTGTTCAAAATCATTCATTTAGAATCCCTCCCCAACATTCCATTTTAGTATAGAATATTGTCAGAAAAAAATCTACAATTTCCATATGAAGCGAAATAGAGTATTTGTATACTTTTCTAGTTAGTTAAGTAGCGTGAATTTTTCATTTCCAATCATGTTAACAGTTGGCACTTATACTAAGATTATTATTGTAAATAATAAAGGGAAGGTGATTACCGCACACCAATAAGAAATCCGGGGCTTATTGCGTGGCGTTTTATATAAATAAAGGGGCGGGTTATAAAGCCCGTCCCTTTGTACTTGTAAAACAAAAGCTAGGGCATTAGTATAAATATATATTGCCAAGTTAGGGAGTAGGAAAAAATATGAGTGATATACATAAGAAGATTAAAAAGAAACAGTTCGCTCCGTTGTATGTACTGTATGGAACGGAAGCCTATTTTATAAATGAAACGATAAAGCTTATTACAACGGAAGCGCTTGAAGAGGAAGATCGAGAGTTTAATGTTGTGACATACGATTTGGAAGAAGCGTATTTAGAAGATGTAGTTGAGGATGCGCATACGCTTCCTTTTTTTGGAGAGCGTAAAGTTATATTAATAAAATCACCATTATTTTTAACGGCACAAAAAGAAAAATTAGAACAAAATATAAAAATTTTAGAAGAATATATTGGGGAGCCATCTCCTTTTTCTATTCTTGTTTTTGTTGCGCCTTATGAAAAATTAGACGAACGAAAAAAAATTACAAAACTATTAAAGAAAACAGCGGATGTAATAGAAGCAAATGCGATGCAAGTGCAGGATGTTCAGAAGTGGATTGTTTCTCGTGCGGATGAGGTGCATGTGCATATTGATAATGCAGCTGTTAGTTTGTTGTTAGAGCTTGTGGGAAGTAATGTAACAATGTTGGCGAAGGAAATGGAAAAGTTAACGTTATACGTCGGTATGGGCGGAGAAATTACGCCAAAACTTGTCACGGAACTTGTGCCGAAATCTGTTGAGCAAAATGTGTTTGCTTTAACAGAAAAAGTGGTGAAAAAAGATATCGCTGGTGCGATGCAAATTTTAGACGGATTATTTACACAGCAGGAAGAACCAATTAAACTGCTCGCGTTATTAGTAAGTCAATTTCGCTTGCTCCATCAAGTGAAAGAATTACAACAGCGTGGTTACGGACAAAATCAAATTGCTTCCCATATTGGTGTGCACCCGTACCGGGTAAAGTTGGCGATGAATCAAACAAAGTTTTTCTCTTTTGAAGAATTAAAAAAAGTTATTATAGAATTAGCGGAAGCTGATTATAGTATGAAGACTGGAAAGATGGATAAGAAACTTGTGCTTGAGTTTTTCTTAATGCGGTTAAATCATATGTAGTAACACAAAAAAGTTCACGTACTAAATACGTGAACTTTTTTGTGTATATAAAAAACGATCCGAATGGATCGTTTTTTAAACGCCTTACGCGTTTACTTGTTTCGCTAAGCGAGATTTTTGACGAGCTGCAGCGTTTTGGTGGATAAGACCTTTACGAGCTGCTTTGTCAAGTTTTTTAGAAGCAGTTTTGAAAGCTTCTTTAGCATTTTCAAGATCGTTATTAGTAACTAAAGTTTCTACAGTTTTAACAGCAGTACGCATGTCAGACTTGATAGAAGCGTTATGTGAACGACGCTCTTCGCTAAGTTTAGCGCGTTTGATAGCAGATTTGATGTTTGCCATACTTTTCACCTCCCTGGTGCAATCGAATGACTCGATTCTTACATAGAACAAGTGATATTTTATCAAACGGTGAAGAGAATTGCAATAGTATATCAATGAAATTTCACGTAAAGGAAAGAATGACCTAATATAACTTGGGGAAATCTAACGATATTTACTATGAATTACGGAGGAGATACGATGAAAGAACCATTAGATTTAAGTAAATATAGTGTTAGAACTGACCTTGCTGTAGAGGCGCACCAAATGCTGCAAGAGCGCCAAGAAGAACAAAAAGGGATACAGGGAGTTATTGTAAAAGAGAGGGAAGAAGAGGGAGTTACAATTACAAAAGTAACTATTGATGAAATTGCATCTGAGTCGATGGGGAAAAAACCTGGGAATTATTTAACTCTTGAGGTGCAAGGTATACGACAACAAGATACGGAACTTCAGCAAAAGGTAGAGCGTATTTTTGCAAAAGAATTTTCTTATTTCTTAGAAGAGGTTGGAGTTTCAAAAGAAGCGAGTTGTTTAATCGTAGGTCTTGGGAATTGGAATGTAACGCCGGATGCACTCGGACCGATAGTTGTAGAGAACGTACTGGTGACGAGACATTTGTTTAAATTGCAGCCTGAAAGTGTGGAAGAAGGGTTTAGACCTGTTAGTGCCATTCGTCCAGGGGTAATGGGAATTACAGGAATCGAAACGAGCGATGTCATTTACGGAATTATTGAAAAGACAAAACCAGACTTTGTCATCGCAATTGATGCATTAGCTGCGCGTTCTATTGAACGAGTAAATAGTACGATACAAATTTCTGATACAGGAATTCATCCAGGATCTGGTGTTGGGAATAAGCGTAAGGAACTAAGTAAAGAAACATTAGGTATTCCTGTTATCGCAATTGGTGTGCCAACTGTGGTAGATGCTGTTTCGATTACGAGTGATACAATTGATTTTATTTTGAAACATTTTGGCCGGGAACTGAAAGAAGGAAACAAACCGTCACGCTCTTTATTGCCAGCAGGTTTTACATTTGGAGAAAAGAAAAAATTAACAGAAGAAGATATGCCAGATGAAAAGAGTCGAAATATGTTTTTAGGGGCTATTGGTACGTTAGAAGAAGAAGAAAAGAGAAAGTTGATTTATGAAGTGTTATCTCCTCTTGGTCATAATTTAATGGTAACCCCAAAAGAAGTAGATGCGTTTATTGAGGATATGGCAAATGTAATAGCAAGTGGTTTAAATGCAGCACTGCATCATCAGATTGATCAAGATAACACAGGGGCCTATACACATTGATGGAAAGAGGCAGAAATAGTTTGAGTCGATTTACGCTGTTATGTATATGCGGTACAGTTTTATGCTTGCTTATGATGATAGCTGGAGTGGCACTCGCTAATCATGGTCTGAAAAGTATGAAGGGGTATCGTCAGCTGTCATATGAACAAATTGCTCATATGACAGGAACAGAAGGCGCTGGGGCTGAATCAGAAATTTCGAGAGATACGTTTTCGGCTATTGAAAAACAAAAACAGTTAGAAAGTTTAAGAAGTTTTAATGTTGTAGAAGGTATCGGTATGGCGATAGCAAGTGTTGCTCGTGATATGACAAAGTTTGGGACGGATATAGTGGTTGGGGCAATAAAAGGGATTTTTAGTTAAGGATAGCAGGAAGGACGGTTGTCTTATTGGTTTGTAAGAGAGTCGTCCTTTAATTTGAAAAAGGTTTGTCTCTTATGGTTTGTTCGCATAAGATATAGATAGAGTGATTTGTATTGTAAGCAGCACGAGTTTTCATTGAATCTTTGCTGCTCTATTGATATAATCAGTGCTAGTGTATATTGGCGAGACTATTAGGAGTTGAGAACATAGATGAATAAAGAAGAAAGAGCAAAAAGACAGTCCAAAATTCGTAACTTCTCCATCATTGCTCACATTGACCACGGGAAATCAACGTTGGCAGACCGTATTTTGGAGAAAACAAACGCGTTGGCACAGCGCGAAATGAAGGCACAATTGCTTGACTCTATGGAGTTGGAGCGTGAGCGTGGTATTACAATTAAATTAAATGCAGTACAACTAACGTATAAAGCGAAAGACGGTGAAGAGTATATTCTTCACTTAATCGATACTCCAGGACACGTCGACTTTACGTACGAAGTATCTCGTAGTTTAGCGGCTTGTGAAGGTGCAATTCTTGTTGTGGATGCAGCGCAAGGAATTGAGGCGCAAACATTAGCGAACGTATATTTAGCGCTTGATAATAATTTAGAAATCTTACCAGTTATTAATAAAATCGACTTACCAAGTGCAGACCCAGAACGCGTACGTCAAGAGGTAGAAGATGTAATTGGTTTAGATGCATCGGAAGCTGTACTTGCTTCAGCGAAAGCTGGCATTGGTATTGAAGATATTTTAGAACAAATCGTTGAAAAGGTACCAGCTCCAACAGGTGATTCAGAAGAGCCGTTACAATGTATGATTTTTGATTCTTTATATGATCCGTACCGTGGTGTAATTGCATATATCCGTGTTGTAAATGGAACGGTAAAAGTTGGCGATAAAGTACGTATGATGGCAACTGGAAAAGAATTTGAAGTAACAGAAGTAGGTGTGTTTACACCGAAAACAACGCAACGTGACGAGTTAACAGTAGGTGATGTAGGTTTCTTAGCAGCATCTATTAAAAACGTAGGCGATACACGCGTAGGTGATACGATTACACATGCGAAACGTCAGGCTGTAGAGCCGTTAAAAGGGTATCGTAAATTAAATCCAATGGTATTCTGTGGTTTATATCCAATCGATTCTGCACGTTATAACGACTTACGTGATGCGTTAGAAAAACTAGAATTGAATGATTCTGCTCTTGAATTTGAGCCTGAAACATCTCAAGCTTTAGGTTTTGGTTTCCGTTGTGGCTTCTTAGGGCTGCTTCACATGGAGATTATTCAAGAACGTATTGAACGTGAATTCAAGATTGACTTAATTACAACAGCGCCAAGCGTTATTTATAAAGTGTATTTAACAAACGGTGAAGATCTTATTGTTGATAATCCATCTAATATGCCAGATCCACAGGCTATCGATCGTGTAGAAGAGCCGTTTGTGAAGGCTGCAATTATGGTTCCGAATGACTATGTTGGAGCTGTAATGGAAATTTGCCAAGGGAAACGTGGAACGTTTATTGATATGCAATATTTAGATGAAACACGTGTTACATTGACATATGAAATCCCGTTATCAGAAATCGTATATGATTTCTTCGATCAATTGAAATCAAATACGAAAGGATATGCATCATTTGACTACGAGTTAATTGGTTATAAACCATCTAAGCTTGTGAAAATGGATATTCTTTTAAATAATGAACAAGTGGATGCTTTATCATTTATTGTACATCGTGATTCAGCGTATGACCGTGGTAAAGTAATTGTAGAGAAATTAAAGAAATTAATTCCAAGACAACAGTTTGAAGTGCCAATTCAGGCGACTATCGGAAATAAAGTTGTATCTCGTTCTACAATTAAGGCGATGCGTAAAAACGTACTTGCAAAATGTTACGGTGGTGACATTTCTCGTAAGCGTAAACTTCTTGATAAGCAAAAAGAAGGTAAAAAACGTATGAAGTCTGTTGGTTCTGTAGAAGTGCCGCAAGAAGCATTCATGGCTGTACTGAAAATGGATGATAACTAATAGAGTGAACTATAATTAGTGGGGATTTTTCTATTCTTCGCTAATTATTAGCCCGCACCAATTGTGATAAAAGTAGAAGCCGTTCGTTCGGCTTCTTTTTTTATATGCTACTTTTTAGACATCTTAGCATCTCTCATTTACAATAGTGAGAGAGCTTTTTAGTGATTGATATAGAGTTAGGAGACTATTAATGTCCGAAAATATTCGAAAAGATATTCGAGAGAAAATACAAAAAGGTAATTTTAATTGCGAAAAGGAACTGACGCTTTCTATTATTAGTGGGAAGTTGTGATATTGTGGCACTTAGGTGTGGAAGGTCCGCATCGTTTTAGTGAATTACAACGTCTGTTCCCGAGCATTTCTCATAAAGTGTTGTCAAATCAATTGAAAGAGTTAATGGAGGACGGGATTATTGATCGAACAGTATACCCGGAAATTCCTCCGCGAGTTGAGTACTATATGACGGAATTAGGTATGTCGCTTTTACCGATCGTTGAAATGATGTATGATTGGGGAAAAATGCGAATGGAACAAATTCGTAACACTTTATAAAAGTAAAGGACCCTCCGGAACGCGGAGGTTTTCTTTTTAGAAAGGTAGGAGTTATATTTGGTACAAGCTGCATATATTCATATTCCATTTTGTCAGCATATTTGTCACTATTGTGATTTTAATAAAGTATTTATTGAACGCCAACCGGTTGATCAATACTTACAATATTTAGAGAAAGAAATAATAAATACGGTTCAAAAAGTACCGTTTGAAAGTATGAAAACGATTTTTGTTGGCGGAGGAACTCCGACAGCTTTAAATATGGAGCAAACAAAAAAACTACTCGACATCATTAACCGTCGTTTGCGCCCATTTGCGCCGAATTGTGAATTAACATTTGAAGCGAATCCAGGTGATTTACCGAAAGAGAAGTTGAACGTATTGCTAGAAGGTGGAGTAAACCGAATTAGTTTTGGTGTGCAAACGTTTCGTGATGAGCTACTTGAGAAGATTGGACGCAGGCATACGAGAGAAGATGCATTCGTAGCAATTCGAGAAGCGCAGGAAGTCGGTTTTACAAATATTAATGTAGATTTAATTTATGCTCTGCCAGGACAGACGATAGAAGATGTAAAGGAAACATTAGACATTGCCTTTACGCTTGGTGTACAACATTTCTCGGCATATTCCTTAATTGTGGAACCGAAAACCGTATTTTATAACTTAATGAATAAAGGGAAATTAAGACTTCCAGGTGAAGACCATGAAGCGAAAATGTACGAAATGGTAATGGATGAAATGGAGAAACATGGTTATAACCAGTATGAGATTAGTAACTTCTCAAAAGGTAATAATGAAAGTAGACATAATCTCACATACTGGAATAATGAAGAGTATTATGGATTTGGAGCTGGAGCGCATAGCTATGTGAACGGGGAACGAATTCAAAATGTAGGTCCGCTCAAGCAATATTTCACTAAAATTGATGAGACAGGATTTCCATATTTAGATGTTCACCCAGTGACAGAGAAAGAAAAAATGGAAGAAGAGTTGTTCTTAGGACTTCGAAAAACAAAAGGTGTTTCTAAGTTAGAATTCCAAAAGAAATTTAATGTGGAGATGGACCATGTTTTTGCAAAGCAGTTACAAAGTAATCAAGAACAAGGATTACTTGAAAACAGAGATGGACATGTTTGTTTAACGAGGAAAGGGAAACTATTAGGGAATGAAGTATTCCAGTCATTTTTGATTGATTAATTAAATGTGCCATAAGCGTGAAAAATTTTTGTTATTTCGTGACGTTTCCGTTGACAATTGAATGTCAATTTTGGTAAGTTATTAATAGATTTAGCACTCGAAGACAAAGAGTGCTAACAGAGGTGATGATGAGATGCTTACGGAACGTCAGCTCTTAATTTTACAAACAATTGTTGATGACTTTATTGGATCAGCGCAACCAGTTGGTTCGAGGACGTTGGCTAAGAAAGATGAAATTACGTTTAGTTCAGCTACTATTCGAAATGAAATGGCTGATTTAGAAGAATTAGGATTTATTGAAAAAACGCATAGTTCTTCTGGGCGTGTTCCTTCTGAAAAAGGATACCGATTTTATGTAGACCATCTTTTAGCGCCGCAAAACTTACCGACCGATGAAATTGTACAAATTAAAGATTTATTTGCTGAAAGAATTTTTGAAGCAGAAAAAATTGCACAACAATCAGCTCAAATTTTATCAGAGCTTACGAATTATACGGCCATTGTTCTTGGTCCCAAATTGAGCACAAATAAACTTAAAAATGTACAAATTGTACCGCTTGATCGTCAAACAGCAGTCGCTATTATTGTAACAGATACAGGGCATGTGCAAAGTAAAACGATTACCGTTCCGGAATCTGTTGATTTATCAGATTTAGAAAAAATGGTTAATATTTTAAATGAAAAGCTATCTGGTATACCTATGGCAGAACTTCATAATAAAATCTTTAAAGAGATTGTTACAGTCTTGCGTGGGTATGTTCATAATTACGATAGTGCAATAAAAATGTTAGATGGTACATTTCAAGTCCCTTTATCGGAAAAGATATACTTTGGAGGAAAAGCAAATATGCTTTCGCAACCAGAGTTCCATGACATTCACAAAGTAAGATCTTTGCTGACGATGATTGATAATGAGGCTGCGTTTTATGACATTTTGCGTCATAAACAAGTCGGAATTCAAGTGAAAATTGGTAGAGAAAATTCTTCTACGGCAATGGAGGATTGCAGTTTGATTTCTGCAACGTATTCGATTGGAGAAGAGCAACTTGGAACAATTGCAATTTTAGGTCCGACGAGAATGCAATACTCTCGTGTAATTAGTTTACTGCAGTTATTTACAAGACAATTTACAGACGGACTTAAAAAGTAAATGAGAGTAATACATTCGCTCAAGTGATGAAATTTTCATTGCTGTGCGTAATATATAATGCTTAGGTAATCATGCTAAGCATGATACCTAATACCTTTTAAGGAGGTGAAAATTGTGGAAGAGCGTAACGAACAAGTGGTAGAAGAAGTGAAAGAAGCGCAAGTTGAAGAAGCTGTCACGCCAGAAAACAGTGAAAAAACTGTAGAAGAAAAAAGTGAGGCTGCTCTTTTACAAGAAAAAGTAGATGAGTTACAAGCGAAACTAACGGAATCGGAAGGTCGCACATTACGTCTACAAGCTGATTTTGAAAATTATAAGCGCCGTGTCCAAATGGATAAACAGGCTGCTGATAAATATAGAGCACAAAGTCTAGTTTCAGATATTTTGCCAGCTCTTGATAATTTTGAAAGAGCGATGCAAGTGGAAGCGACTGACGAGCAAACGAAATCCTTGTTACAAGGTATGGAAATGGTGCATCGTCAATTGCTAGAAGCGTTGACTAAGGAAGGTGTTGAAGCGATTGAAGCTGTTGGTAAACAGTTTGATCCGAATGAACACCAAGCTATTATGCAAGTGGAAGACAGTGAATTTGAATCAAACGCGGTAGTTGAAGAATTCCAAAAAGGTTATAAACTAAAAGACCGTGTGATTCGCCCATCAATGGTAAAAGTAAATCAATAATTTACATAAAAGTAGGAGGATTCGCCATGAGTAAAATTATCGGTATTGACTTAGGTACAACAAACTCTTGTGTAGCTGTTATGGAAGGTGGAGAACCAAAGGTTATCCCAAATCCAGAAGGAAATCGTACAACACCTTCTGTTGTAGCTTTCAAAAATGAAGAGCGTCAAGTTGGGGAAGTTGCGAAACGTCAAGCAATTACAAACCCAAATACAATCATGTCTGTTAAACGTCATATGGGTACAGACTATAAAGTAGAAGTTGAAGGTAAAGATTATACACCTCAAGAAATTTCTGCAATCATTTTACAAAACTTAAAAGCTTCTGCTGAAGCGTACTTAGGTGAAACAGTGACGAAAGCTGTTATTACAGTACCAGCATACTTCAACGATGCAGAACGCCAAGCGACAAAAGATGCTGGTCGTATTGCTGGTTTAGAAGTAGAGCGTATCATTAACGAACCAACAGCAGCAGCACTTGCTTACGGTTTAGAAAAACAAGATGAAGAACAAAAAATTCTAGTATATGACTTAGGTGGCGGTACGTTTGACGTATCTATCCTTGAGTTAGCAGATGGAACATTTGAAGTTATTTCAACTGCTGGTGACAACCGTCTTGGTGGAGATGACTTTGACCAAGTTATCATCGATCATTTAGTAGCTGAATTCAAAAAAGAAAATAGCATTGATTTAAGCCAAGATAAAATGGCACTTCAACGTTTGAAAGATGCAGCTGAAAAAGCGAAGAAAGATCTTTCTGGTGTAACACAAACACAAATTTCATTACCATTCATTAGTGCTGGAGCTGCTGGTCCATTACACTTAGAATTAACGTTAACAAGAGCTAAATTCGAAGAAATTTCAGCTGGTCTTGTTGAAAGAACATTAGAGCCAACTCGTCGTGCATTAAAAGACGCTGGTTTTTCTCCAAGCGAATTAGATAAAGTTATCCTTGTTGGTGGTTCTACTCGTATCCCAGCTGTACAAGAAGCAATTAAACGTGAAACTGGTAAAGAGCCATACAAAGGTGTAAACCCAGATGAAGTTGTAGCATTAGGTGCTGCAGTTCAAGGTGGCGTACTTACTGGTGATGTAGAGGGCGTTCTATTATTAGACGTAACTCCACTTTCTTTAGGTATCGAAACTATGGGTGGTGTGTTCACGAAATTAATCGAGCGTAACACTACAATTCCAACAAGTAAGTCACAAGTATTCTCAACAGCTGCTGATAACCAACCAGCGGTAGACATTCACGTACTACAAGGTGAGCGTCCAATGTCAGCTGACAACAAAACATTAGGTCGTTTCCAATTAACAGACCTTCCGCCAGCACCACGTGGAATTCCACAAATCGAAGTAACATTCGATATTGATGCGAACGGTATCGTTAACGTACGTGCAAAAGACTTAGGAACAAGTAAAGAGCAAACTATTACAATCCAATCTTCTTCAGGTCTTTCTGATGAAGAAGTAGATCGTATGGTACAAGAAGCGGAATCAAATGCTGACGCTGACCAAAAACGTAAGGAAGAAGTTGAACTTCGTAACGAAGCTGACCAACTTGTATTCCAAACAGACAAAGTTGTAAAAGATTTAGAAGGTAAAGTAGATGCAGCTGAAGTAGCGAAAGCAACGGAAGCGAAAGAAGCATTACAAGCGGCAATCGAGAAAAACGAACTTGAAGAAATCCGTGTGAAAAAAGATGCTCTTCAAGAAATCGTACAACAATTAACTGTTAAATTATACGAGCAAGCTCAAGCAGCTGCAGGGCAAGCAGAAGGTGCACAAGGAGCACAAGACGCTGGCGCGAAAAAAGATAATGTAGTAGACGCTGAGTTTGAAGAAGTAAAAGAAGACAAGTAATACAGTGAAATAAAATAAGTAAGATGACAAAAAGTCAAAGTCAAGCGTGCCTTGGCTTTGGCTTTTTTCACGAATAAGAAGAAATGTGTGAGGATCTTAAGTTTTTTATTTTGCATACTGTAAGTGAGGAAACTTTGTTGCAAAGCACTTTCTTTCGGTGTTAAAATTACGTTTATGTGAAAGATTCGGGGGTTGCAAATTTATGAATAAACGAGACTATTATGAGGTCCTTGGACTTAGCAAGGGTGCTTCTAAAGATGAAATAAAAAAAGCGTATCGTGGTTTGGCTAAAAAGTACCATCCAGACGTAAGTAAAGAAGAAAATGCAATTGAAAAGTTTAAAGAAGTACAAGAAGCATACGAAGTATTAAGTGACGATCAAAAACGCGCGCAGTATGATCAGTTTGGTCACGCGGGTCCGAATCAAGGTTTCGGTGGAGGCGACTTCGGCGGTGGTTTCGGATTTGAAGATATCTTCAGTTCATTCTTTGGTGGCGGTGGCGGCAGACGTCGTGATCCGAATGCTCCGCGTCAAGGTGCTGATTTACAATATCAAGTTACTTTAGAGTTTGAAGAAGCTATTTTTGGTAAAGAATTAAATGTTGAGATTCCAGTGGAGGATCCATGTGATACTTGTAAGGGTAGCGGAGCAAAACCAGGGACTTCAAAAGAAACATGTAAACATTGTTCAGGATCAGGGCAAGTAAGTGTAGAACAAAATACACCATTTGGGCGTATTGTAAACCGTCAAGCTTGTGGGCATTGTTCAGGAACAGGTCAAATGATTAAAGAGAAATGTACGACATGCCATGGTTCTGGTAAAGTTCGTAAACGCAAAAAAATCAATGTTAAAATTCCAGCGGGTATCGATAATGGTCAACAAATTCGTGTATCTGGAAAAGGTGAAGCAGGCGTAAATGGCGGACCGGCAGGTGACTTATATGTTGTTGTTCATGTGAGAAATCATGAATTCTTTGAGCGCGAAGGGGATCACATTATTTGCGAAATGCCATTAACATTTGCGCAAATGGCACTTGGTGCGGAAGTAGAAGTTCCTACCGTTCATGGCAAAGTGAAGCTGAAAATTCCAGCAGGAACACAAACAGGAACAGAATTCCGCTTAAAAGGAAAAGGTGCTCCAAACGTACGTGGATATGGTCAAGGAGATCAATATGTAGTCGTTCGTGTTGTTGTGCCGACGAAATTAACTTCACATCAAAAAGATTTATTGCGTGAATTTGCAGGGCAAGAAGAGCAGGATGATAGCTTATTCAGAAAGCTTAAACGTGCTTTCAAAGGGGAATAATGGAAATAAAAAATGGAGTTGGTAAATTGTGAAATGGTCAGAAATTAGTATTCATACAACAGAAGAAGCAGTAGAAGCTGTCTCTCATATTTTGCATGAAGCAGGCGCTAGCGGGATTGTGATTGAGGACCCAGCGGAGTTGACGAAAGAGCGCGAGCAACAATACGGTGAGATTTATGCACTTAACCCAGATGAATATCCAAGTGAGGGTGTTTTGGTAAAAGCATATTTCCCACAAACGGATTCTTTACACGAAACGGTTGCAGGTGTAAAATCATCTATTGATGCACTACCATCTTTCGACATCGAAATTGGTACAGGAAATATTACAATTAATGAAGTCGATGAGGAAGATTGGGCTACTGCTTGGAAGAAGTATTATCATCCAGTTCAAATTTCTGATACATTCACAATTGTGCCGACGTGGGAAGAGTATACACCGTCTTCTCCAGATGAAAAAATTATTGAATTAGATCCAGGTATGGCGTTTGGTACAGGGACACATCCAACAACAACGATGTGTATTCGTGCGTTAGAAAAAACGGTTCAGCCAGGTGATACTGTGATTGATGTGGGGACAGGTTCAGGGGTACTTAGTATTGCTGCGGCAAAATTAGGTGCGGCTTCTGTTCAAGCGTATGATTTAGACCCAGTTGCAGTTGAAAGTGCAGAAATGAATGTGCGCTTAAATAAAACAGATGACATTGTCAATGTTGGACAGAATAGTCTATTAGAAGGTATTGAAGGTCCAGTTGATTTAATCGTAGCAAATTTACTAGCGGAAATTATTCTTCTATTCCCTGAAGATGCAGCGAGAGTTGTGAAGCCAGGTGGATTATTTATTACATCTGGTATTATTGGGGCGAAAGAAAAAGTAATTTCTGAAGCGTTAGAAAAAGCTGGATTTACAATTGAAGAAGTGCTTCGAATGGAAGATTGGGTAGCAATTATTGCACGAAATGCGTAATATAGATTTTAGTCTATAAAGAACAGGGGAGTCTCTCACCGTATAAGGTGAGGGACTTGCCGTTTGTTATATGAAAATGATAACGTTTCGTTCTTTTCGTAAGTGTTGACTTACGAAAGGAACGAAACTCTACTAAGGTGATTATATGCAACGTTATTTTGTAGAAGAGAAATATGTAAATGAGACAAGTATTCGTATAATGGGTGATGATGTTCATCACATCGCAAGAGTGATGCGTATGTCAGCTGGTGACCACATTTATTGCTGTGTAAATGGTCAAACAGCAGAGTGTTCAATTGCTGAAATTACCAGTGAATTTGTGGATACCACTATTGTAGAATGGGTAGAGGCGTCAAGCGAACTTCCTGTGTTCGTGACGATTGCAAGTGGACTGCCGAAAGGAGACAAGCTAGAGTTAATTTTTCAAAAAGGAACTGAGCTTGGGGCAGCTGCATTTTTACCATTTCAAGCATCTCGATCTATTGTAAAGTGGGATGCGAAAAAAGCAGATAAAAAAGTTGAGCGTTTGAAAAAAATTGTAAAAGAAGCTGCGGAACAATCGCATAGAAGTGAAATTCCAGAAGTACACGTTCCCTCATCATTTAAACAACTGCTGTCGATGAGTAGCGAGTATGATGTTTGTCTTGTTGCGTATGAAGAAGAAGCGAAACAAGGTGAGAAATCTAATTTTGCGAAAGCTTTATCGACGATTAAACGAGGCCAAAAGCTGCTGATTGTATTTGGGCCGGAAGGCGGTTTAGCGGAGGAAGAGATAACCGCACTTCGTGAACATAAATTTGTACCATGTAGTTTAGGACCAAGAATTTTAAGAACAGAAACGGCTCCGCTTTATGCGTTAAGTGCCGCTTCTTATCATTTTGAATTGATGGGGTGATAATCAATGGCAACTGTTGCGTTCCACACGTTAGGTTGTAAAGTAAACCACTATGAAACAGAAGCGATTTGGCAATTGTTTAAACAAGGTGGTTATGAAAGAACTGAATATGAAAAAAAATCTGATGTATATGTTATTAACACATGTACAGTAACAAATACTGGAGATAAAAAAAGCCGTCAAGTAATTAGACGTGCTGTACGTCAAAATCCAGATGCGGTAATTTGTGTAACTGGGTGTTATGCACAAACATCTCCAGCAGAAATTATGGCAATTCCAGGTGTAGATATTGTTGTTGGTACGCAAGATCGTGAGAAGATGTTAGGATACATCGAAGAATTCCGTAAAGAGCGTCAACCAATTAATGCTGTCCGCAATATCATGAAAACACGTGTATATGAAGAGCTCGATGTACCATATTTCACGGACCGTACACGTGCATCTTTAAAAATACAAGAAGGTTGCAATAACTTCTGTACATTTTGCATCATTCCTTGGGCGCGTGGTTTAATGCGTTCTCGTGATGGAAAAGAAGTTATTAAACAAGCGCAGCAATTAGTAGATGCGGGCTATAAAGAAATCGTATTAACAGGTATTCATACAGGTGGGTACGGTGAAGATATAAAAGAGTATAACTTAGCGGGATTACTGCGCGATATGGAAGCGAAAGTAGGCGGATTAAAACGCCTTCGTATTTCTTCTATTGAGGCGAGTCAAATTTCTGATGAAGTAATTGAAGTGTTAGATAAATCAGAAGTAGTTGTACGTCACTTGCATATTCCATTACAGTCAGGATCTAATACTGTATTGAAACGTATGCGCCGTAAGTATACGATGGAATTTTTCCAAGAGCGTTTAGATCGTTTGAAAGAAGCGTTACCAGGTCTTGCGATTACATCAGACGTAATTGTTGGATTCCCAGGTGAAACAGAAGAAGAATTCATGGAAACGTACAATTTCATTAAAGAGAATCGTTTCTCTGAATTACACGTTTTCCCTTATTCAAAACGTACAGGTACTCCAGCAGCACGTATGGAAGATCAAATTCCTGAAGACGTGAAGAACGATCGTGTTCACCGTTTAATTGAGCTATCAAATCAATTAGCGAAAGAGTATGCTTCTGGATTTGAAGGTGAAGTACTTGAAATCATTCCGGAAGAGACATTTAAAGATGGTGACCGTGAAGGTTTATATGTAGGTTATACAGATAACTACTTAAAAATTGTGTTTGAAGGATCTGAAGAATTGATTGGTAAGCTAGTAAAAGTGAAAATTACAAAAGCTGGTTATCCATATAATGAAGCGCAGTTTGTTCGTGTTCTTGAAGATGATGTAAAAAAAGAATCAGCAAGCGCATAATAAAGTGAAACTTTAATTAGTGGGGGGTTTTGTTCATCCCCACTGATTATTAGCCCTCACCAATCGGGCGTTTACGGGCAGTTGATCTCCCA
>NZ_JBFPJI010000115.1:0-10612 GCF_040838205.1 Bacillus sp. S4 | reverse complement strand
GGTAAAAAGCATAGTAGTAAAGCGGAATTTGGAGAAGAATTCCATTTTGATGTTATCCCAAAAAAACTTCTATTTTTATGTTTTATCTTTGGAAACTAGTAAAATTCTATTTTTGTAACATCTAATTTGAAAAAATAGAGTAAATAACAAATAAATGATAAGATTATTCTGAAAATAACCAAGGAGGGATACAAATGCTTACAAAAGAACAAGTCGCAAACTTATTTCGAAATTTTTCAATCAAGGAATGTAAAGGATCAAGTGATTTATACGAATACTTATCAATGAAGATTTCTGAAGATGAGGAAGTACTTACACTATCTTCCTACGCTCAAGTAGGGCAACCAATCCCAAACTTATTATTAGGTGCAGTACATTATTTATTGCTAAAAGGAAAAGACCATCATTTAAAAACGTATTATAGTAGCTTAGTTGAAAATGCTAAAACAAATTTAGATAAAGCTTTTGAACAATTTAAAGATTTCTGTAATGAGTACCGAGAAGAAATCATTACTTTATTACAAACGAAACTCGTTCAAACGAATGAAGTAAGACGATGTGCATACTTATACCCAAGTTTCTGCTACATATTTAACAAAGTGAATAAACCGTTAGTGATAATTGAAATTGGTACAAGTTCTGGATTACAACTGTTCTGGGACCAATATAGCTATTCGTACGGAACAGATGAAACATATGGAAATATAAATTCGAATGTACATTTAACCTCTGAAATAAGAGGGGAGAATGTGCCCCGTTTTCTAAAACAAAGTCCACCTGTCGTAGAAAGAATCGGGCTTGATTTACATGTGAATGATTTACATAATGAGGAAGATTATTTATGGCTACGTGCACTAATTTGGCCAGAACATAAAGAAAGACTTGAACTGTTCGATCAAGCAGCATCTTTAGTTAAAAATGAATCCGTCCGATTAATAGAAGGAGACGGTGTAGAGCTGTTGCCATCTATTATTGAACAAATAAGTGAAGATGCTGTTATCTGCATTTTCCATACACACGTCGCAAATCAAATACCTAAGCAAGTAAAACATGCGCTAGAAAAACAAATTAAAGAAATCGGTGCAAAACGTGATGTATTCCACCTATATAACAATATGTGGGACCGGGACCTTCATATTGATTATTATATTAACGGAAACGAATATTGTGAAACTGTTGGGGAAACGGAAGGGCATGGGAGATGGTTTAGTTGGGGATTGGGGGATAAGAAGCTATGCTAAAGTAAATCTAATAATTATGGGTTTCATCACCAAAATTCGTAATTAAAATAGCTGATGGAAGACACTCCATCAACTGTTTTTTACTTTTCATAAAACTCATTAGGTATCTAAGGTAAGCGTCAAATATTCCTCACCTACAAGTTGTAAATAGCCCATGAGATTCATCTTCTTACATCCAAGGATTTAAAGAAATTGGATTATTAAAACCTGACAGGTGTCAAAAAAGAACCTACCGGTTAATCAGCTATATTACTGGTTCAAGAAATTATTACTTCAAACGGAAGAGCCGAAGGAAAGTAAATGTTTAAAATGAATATATAATACATGCGAGAAAGAGCACAATTTGATAGGGGGGGCTTCCAAATGCATATGGATGAAAGAATGAATTTGCAGTTAACAAGCCAGGCTCTTCAGGTAATGAATAACGGAATTGCTGTCATAAGTCATGATGGAATCATCACATTCAGCAACCAACCATTCTGCAGCATGTTACATAAAAAAGAAAATGAAATAATAGGTAAGCATATATCAACGATTATTCCTGATCGTAAAAAGCTAGTAGTGAATCAAAATGATAGTTTGTACAAGTACGAGTGTAAGGTGGGAAACCAAGTATTGATTATGAATGAATCCCGTGTATATCAGAGCGGGAAAGAAGATGGGTCAATTGCCATCTTGGAAAACAAGGAAAAAAGTATACAGTCCTTGGAAAGTATCATCAGTCGGTATGAAAATGCCTTGAATTTACTGTCGGAGTGTATTCTAGGGGTAAATGAACAAGGGATTGTCAATTTTTTAAGTGGTTCTTATGCACAATTTTTAGGGATTGATGATCCAAAGGAAGCGATAGGTAAGCATTGTACGGAGGTTGTTGAGAATACGAGGATGCATATTATCGTGAAGACGGGACAGGTGGAAATTGGGCATATCCAGCGTATAAGTAATCGGAATATTATCGCAACTCGCATACCTATTGTTAAGGACGGTGAGGTTATTGGTGCGATTGGTAAAATTATGTTTCATGATATACAGCAGTTTAAAGCTTTGGGGGATCAGATTAGTGCAATGGAATCAAAGTTATCTTACTATCAAACTGAATTACAGCGGTTGCAAGAAGGTAGGTTGTCCTTTCAAAGTATTATAGGAGAGAGTGCGAAAATGAAAGAAGTTAAAACGATGGCCTTGAAGGTTTCTAAAAGTCGGTCTACCGTTTTGATAAGAGGAGAGAGCGGTACAGGGAAGGAGCTCTTTGCGCATGCGGTACATCGTGCAAGTCCGCGTGCTAGGGGTTCATTTATTCGTTTGAATTGTGCTGCGATTCCGAGGGATCTTTTGGAGGCTGAATTATTTGGATACGAAGAGGGGGCTTTTACAGGAGCGAAAAAAGGTGGTAAGCCTGGGAAGATTGAGTTGGCCCATAAGGGAACGTTGTTTTTAGATGAGATCGGTGATATGTCTTTGGACATGCAGGTGAAGTTGCTGCGTGTGTTGCAAGAGAAAGAGATTGAAAGAATTGGTGGTACGAAAATTCAAAAGATTGATGTCCGTTTCATTGCGGCGACACATCGAAATCTTCGTGAAATGGTGCAAAGAGGGGAATTTAGGGAGGATTTATATTATAGATTGAATGTGTTTGCGATCGATATTCCTCCGTTACGAGAGAGAAAGGAAGATATGATACATATAATGGAATTTTTAATTCGGAAATTGAATGGGGAGCTGGGTAGTAGCGTTCTTTCATTGGATGAGAGAGTAAGGGATATATTCATGGAGCATGATTGGCCAGGCAATATTAGGGAGCTAGAGAATGTGTTAGAACGAGCGATGAATGTTATAGAAGGAATGATTATTCAAGTGCATCATCTTCCTGTATATTTGCGGAAAAAAGATTTGGAAGAAGAGTTATATCATGAAATATTTGCGGTGGATCAAGAGAAGAATGAGATGAGTTATTCACTGCAGGAGGAAGTGGAATCGGCTGAAAAACGGGTGATTACAAGGGCTTTGGAAAAGACAGCTGGAAATATAAAAGAGGCAGCCAAGCTTTTAGGGATTCATCGGGCTAGCTTATATCGAAAAATAGAAAAATATGGAATGTCATGAAGGGAAAAAAGGGCAAACAGGCCCTTTTTTTGTTTGGTTTGCAGTAATATATACTGTCTCTTTTTTGCGACACTTTCTTATAGATGCGACATGATTGTAATCATTTGTAGCGCAAATGCGACATATGAAGGTGGACATGTAAGGGAGAACGGGGTATATCCCTGAAGGAATAAGGGAATAGAGAATGAGTCGATTTTTGGCATGTTTCTTGCTATATAAATAAAAAAGATTATAGCAAGAAGGGATGGAATTCAATGCTGGAAAATCACAGTTTGCCACATTTTATTATGCAAAGTATTGAAAAAACACCAAGTAAGGTCTATTTACAATTTAAAGAACAAAGAGTTACGTATGAGGAGCTCTATCATCGAATTACAAAAGCTGCAGCGGGATTTTGTGAGCTCGGTATTCAAAAAGGTGACAAGGTTTGTATTATGCTTCATAACACTCCTGAATATCTGGATGTATGGTTTGCTTTATCTTTTATGGGAGCAATTGCGGTGCCTCTGAATGTGCATTTAAAAGGGGAAGGTTTGCAGTATATTTTATCTCACTCTGATTGCAAGCTGATTATCGTTGATAAGGAATTTGTTCCTCAAATTGCTTCTTGTTTGCCATTTATACAAAGGGACATTCAAATTGTCGTTTACGGAAATGATGAAAGCGCAATCATTTTGAACGATGGTAAAGAACCGCTGGTAATCGAATTGAAAGATGTACTGAATACAAATAATCATCACCTTCCAACTGAATTTGTTTCCTCCTCTTCTATTAACAGTATTCTTTATACCTCTGGAACGACTGGATTACCTAAAGGGGTCATGTTAAGTCATTCTGCCTATGTAAATTCTGCGCAGTCATTTGCCACCTATATGGTTGGCGCAAGTTCGAAAGATATTTTATTTACAGCGCTGCCGTTATTCCATATTAACGCCCAGGCCCATACAGTACTCGGTGCTATTTCTTCCAATGCAACAATTGCTCTTGGCAAGCGGTTTAGTGCTTCTGGATTTTGGGATGAAATTCGCGGTCATGGCGCAACCATTTTTAATTCTTTAGGATCTATGATTCCTATTCTCTGCAAGCAACCAGAAAAGGAAAACGATAATGAAAATTTTGTAAGGGTGACGGCTTGTGCTGCTACGCCTAAGGAATTTTGGAAGCCGTTTGAGGAGAGGTTTGGCGTCCAGATTGTAGAAGGTTACGGATTAACGGAAACGACGGGTTTTTGTGTAACGAATCCATTGAATGCCAATAAGCCGCCTTCTATTGGAAAGCCTTATTCTTACGTAGAGACGAAGATTATCAATGAGGATGGAAATGAAGCGCGGACTGGTGAAATTGGAGAGATTTTTATACGTTCCTTACAGGGACAAGCATTCATGGAAGGCTACTATAAAATGCGGGATAAAACAGAAGAGGCGATGAAGGAGGGATGGTTCCATACAGGAGATCGCGGTTATCTAGACGAGGAAGGTTACTTATATTTTTGCGATCGAATCAAACAGTGTATCCGGAGGCGTGGAGAAAATATCTCCTCTTGGGAAATCGAAAAGGTAGTGAATAATCACCCGAAAGTACTTGAATCAGCGGCCATCGGTGTTCCATCGGAAGTGGGAGAAGAGGATGTCAAATTATATGTGATTGTAAAGAAAGGAGAAACGATGTCCCATGAAGAGATTATAGATTGGTGTCAAGAACGTATGGCTTACTTCATGGTGCCGCGATATGTTCAGTTCAGTGAAACTTTCCCAAAAACCGCGACGGAACGGATTCAGAAGTTCAAGCTGAAGGAGGAAGGAATCAGTACTGCTTGGGATCGCGAACAGGTCGGCTATGTAATTAAAAGAACGAGTTGATGTGCTGAAGGGGAGTAAAACAGTTTGCTTTTTATCTCATTACATATTGGAAAGAAGGGATTGAATTGGAAAATAAGCGGGTTGTTACATGGTCCAAAGAAAAAGGAATCGCGACAATCATCATTGATAATCCTCCTGTGAATGTATTGAGCGGTGCTGTGGTTGAGCAACTGACGGTGGTGGTCGATGAAATCGAACGGGATGATGAAGTAATTGCTGTACTTCTAACTGGCGCTGGAGAAAAGGCCTTCGTTGCAGGAGGAGACATCAAGTCATTTCCGGAATGGATTGGGAAAGGGAATGAATATGCAGAGGGAAAATCATTGTGGCTTCAGAATCCATTAAATAAAATAGAAAGATTGTCGAAGCCTGTAATCGCTGCTATTAACGGATTAGCGCTTGGGGGCGGGTGTGAATTAGCCTTATCATGTGATTTACGGATTATAGAAGAACATGCCCAAATCGGACTTCCAGAGGTGAAGTTAGGATTGTTTCCAGGTGCGGGAGGCACGCAACGTTTGCCTCGATTAATAGGAACTGCAAGTGCGAAAGAAATGATGTTCACTGGTGAACCGTTCACTGCCGAGGTAGCTTGGCGAGTTGGTTTGGTGAATCATGTTGTTCCGCGTGGCGAAGCGCTGAATAAGGCGAAGGAACTAGCCGCGAAGATGGCTCAATTTTCCCTTCCTGCTTTATCTTTGATGAAGCAATCTATCAATAAGGGATTATCTTCTTCTCTTGAGGACGGGCTAAAAATAGAAGCTGAGAATTTCGGCCATGTATTTCAAACGAGTGATGTAAGAGAGGGAGTGGAGGCTTTTATAGAAAAGAGGGTACCGCTTTTTCATCATAAATAAAATAACAAAAAGTAATGCCTGCCTCTGGCAGGTGTTGCAATAATATATATATATAAGGGTGTAAAGTAAATTTAAGAGAATCTATTTTATTGAGGGGGAATGCGGTTATGGATTTATTGATTGTATTGCTATCGCTTGGCTTGCTTATATTTGTAGCTTACCGAGGATTCTCAGTCATTTTATTCGCTCCGTTATGTGCTTTGTTGGCTGTATTTTTAACGGAACCGGCGAATGTTTTACCATTCTTTTCTAATGTTTTTATGGCGAAGATGGTCGGATTCATAAAATTATATTTTCCTGTATTTTTGCTTGGAGCGATATTCGGTAAAGTGGTAGAAATCACTGGAATAGCAGAAAAAATCGCGAAAATTATCATCCATTTTATAGGCGTGAAAAGAGCTATTCTTTCCATCGTGTTAATGGGAGCGATTCTTACATACAGTGGTGTCAGTTTATTTGTCGCAGTATTTGCGATTTATCCGTTTGCGGCGCAATTATTTCGCGAGGCGGATATTCCGAAACGTCTCATTCCAGCGACAATTGCATTCAGTGCATTCACGTTTTCGATGGATTCACTTCCTGGATCACCTCAAATCCAAAATGTTATTCCAACTACGTTCTTTAAAACAGATATTTATGCAGCTCCTACATTAGGGATTATCGGAGCACTGTTTATCTTTATATGTGGCATGATGTATTTGGAAAGGTGCAGGAAGAAGGCTGCCGCTAAGGGAGAGGGGTACTTCGGAAAAAGCGGTGCCACTTCTGAACTGGCTGCCACAACTAGCGCGCAATTGGTGCAAGCGCCTATTGTTTCCAGCGATGTTATTCCAGTTAGTTATTGGATAGCTTTTCTTCCGCTTGTACTGGTCGGAGTGATGAATAAAGTCTTTACAGAATTCATCCCAGTTTGGTATACAAAGGGATTTGATTTTGCATCTATAGGTTTGAAGGAGTACGGAACGATTGATATGGGACAAGTCGTAGGTATTTGGTCAGTGGAAATGGCACTTCTTATCGGAATACTTACTGCTATATTATTAAACTTCCAAGCGGTAAAAGAACAGTTTCAATCTATTACAAGCGTGGGCGTAAGTGGTTCAATCTTAGCTGCCATGAACACTGCAGCCGAGTATGGATTTGGTGCCGTTATAGCAGCTTTACCCGGATTTGTCATGATTCAAAATTCTTTGACAGGTACATTTTCAAACCCTTTAATTAGCGGAGCGGTCATGACGAATATTTTGTGCGGTCTGACGGGATCAGGTTCGGGTGGAATGAGTATTACATTAGGTTTAATGGCAGATAAATATATTGAAGCGGCAGCGAACTTTGATATTCCGTTAGATGTGCTGCATCGTGTAATTGCAATGGCAGCGGGAGGTATGGATACTCTCCCTCATAACGGAGCAGTTATAACTTTACTTGCAGTTACAGGATTAACACACCGAGAAGCTTATAAAGAGATTTTTGGTATTACGATAATTAAGACATTAGCCGTTTTCTTCGTTGTTGGAGTGTACATGATGTTTTCTATTGTATAGTAGGAAGGTTGATCGGCTGTTATAAATAACGCAGCCACCAAGTTAAGATTATGTATAATGGTAAACAGAAACAGCCATCATTCCATGAAACGATGGCTGTTTGTATGTTTTTAATGAATTTCACAAAAAACTTCAATTGTAGATTGGAATTGAACTATCCCAACCTTCACTTGGTCTAGAGGAGGAGGGCTTCTCGGTTAAAATGATAAAGTCGGTAAATTTACTTGTTACAACAATGCTCTTCTACTCATCCATTGCGTCATAACCCACTTTTCACCTTTGATAACAGGTGCAGCAACTACAAGCAAATCCTCACATTGGACCCCAGCTGGCCAACATTCATAATAGTCGTGAAAACCATTTACAAACATGATTTGTCCGTTCTCAAATAGGATAACAAATATGGAGTTTCCTTACCTAATTTTATAAAAGGTTAAAAATAAACCATAATATTATTATGTAAATAAAATTGATGAATGTACAGCTTGTTAAATAGTTCAATATTTTTGATTTTTCTATGGCTGCATAAGTATGATGTTTGTAGGAGGGGATCATATGAGTATACACAAAAAAATCATAGCGATTTCAGGAAGTATTAGGGAAGGATCATCCAACACAAACATATTAAAAACTTTAGCAGCATTTATTCCAGAAGGTATAGATTACACTATTTATAATGGAATAGAGGAATTTCCTCATTTTAATCCGGATGTAGATCGAGTTGGGGCACCGGTTGTTGTTGAAGAATTTCGAAAGACATTAAGTGAAGCTCATGCACTTATTATTTGTACACCAGAGTACGCAAAAAGTATTCCAGGAGTTTTGAAGAATGCTTTAGAGTGGCTTGTTTCATCAGCGGAACTTTATAAAAAGCCAGTTGCTATTATAACAGCTTCACCGTCGATTGCGGGAGGGGATAAAGCCCATGAGTCATTATTACTTACGCTAGGTATGCTAGATACAATTGTCGTTCAAAATGGGTCGCTATTAATCCCATCTGTACGCACTAAATTTAGTGATGATGCAAAAGTTACAGATGAGGATACAAAGCAAGCTCTTATCTCTTTAGTTCAAAGTGTAGTAGACATAATAATTTAATTTGTATAAAGACGATAAGGGGGTCCCTATAATTATAAAAGAGAAAAAGGCAATACTACTAGTGGTCGAGAAGTAGTATTGCCTTTTATTTAGTTAAATATATTTAATCAAAATCTCCCCAGGTAATCCATCAATCTCACAAACTGTATCTGATGTAAAACCAGCGTTTAATAAAATTTTTCGAGAGGGGATATTGTTTGGATCGATAATTGCCTTTAGTACGTTTACATCTGTCTGCTTCGCTATTTCAATTAATTCTCTTGCGATACAACTACCATATCTTTTTCCCCAGTGCTCCGGCAATATCATATAACCAAGTTCAGCTTCTTTAAAATCATCCTCATTTACTGTTATATGTCCAAGTCCGATAAATTCATTTGTTGCACTGTTATAAACTTTATAAGATCCATACAGTTTATGTTTTTCATTGCGCATTAATAATTTTTTATAGTCGTTTTGTGCTTCCTCTAAAGGAATGGCGCGCTCAGTAATTTGTGCCATCACTTTTTCGTTTGATACGAGCTGAAAGTATTGATTAAAGTCTGTTGTTTCAAATTTTTTGAAATGTAGCTTATGCATATGATTCCTCCAAACTAATTTTCATTTGTTCTTCAGAAAAGAAAAAGATAAGTTAAATCGTAATTTCAATTTGATTACCTTCAGGATCACTTATTACACTTTCGTAATAACCATCTCCAGTGAAACGTGGTCCATTTAATAAAGGATAACCCTCATCTTTTAATGTTGAAGTTAATTCATTTACACGTTCTTCACTACCGACAGAGAATGCCATATGTGCATAGCCAGTTATATTAAGGTTAGGTTCGTTTTCTATACCTTTTTTACGCATAAGTTCAAGCCTTGCTCCAGATTCGAACGTAATAAAATAAGATTCAAAGTGTTTCGCTTTATTATAATACAAAGAGTTTGCTTTACCATTGAAATACTTTGTATAAAAAGTACGCATTAATTCTAAGTCATTTACCCAAATTGCTATATGTTCGATTTTCATTCGTTTCACCGATCCTATCTTTATGTAAATTAATAAATATTTACTCTGAAATAATTAGAGAAGGTGAATAACACTAATTAGATGTTCACTGTATTAAATTTGCAACCATATTGCAAGAAATAAGAATGGGCGTTAGGAGAAATCAAATGATAATGATTTTACTAAAGGAGTTTGTTAATTTTCAGGTCACAACATGCATACAATGTCTAATTAAGTGAATTACGTACGTAACAATTGCAAATAAGGAGGGACTAATTTGTGGGGCAAATTGAACAAATGATGATTGTCGGCATTTCTATGTCTTTTATACTATCTATTATGACATTAGGGTCTTTATATTATAATCCTCGTCTTTGGCTAAATGATTATCCGAAAGATATTCAAAAAGTAGTTTTGCCAAAATCGATAAATGAAAAAAAGCAAACGTATTATTTCGGAATTATTTACAATATTATTCTCTTCGGAACGCCTTTAGTTTCTACGTATATACTACATCAACATGAAAAATTATTGTATATTGAGGCCTATTTACATACTTTTGGGATTGTAATGACTTTCAATTTAGTAGATTTATTTATAATTGATTGGCTTATATTTTGCTGGATTACTCCAAGATTTGTTGTTATTCCTAGTACAGAAGGGATGAAGGGGTATAAAGACTATATATTTCACTTAAGAGGAGCAATAGTCGGAACGCCATTTTTAGCAATAATAAGTTTATTTGTGGCAGGAATTGCGACAACTATTTAGTATAAGGTAGAGGGGGATGAAACGTTAATACTTATACTTAAAGGAGTATAAATAATGAGCCTTTTGATTAGAAAATTAGAAATAAATGATTTAGACCATTTACCTGAAATTGATGATAGTTTTACAGTAAATGCCCGGTTAGTTCTTT
>NZ_JBFPJI010000114.1:0-10625 GCF_040838205.1 Bacillus sp. S4 | reverse complement strand
CCTCTATACCCTTCACCTTACATTTTGTATAATAAAAGGGATTTACTTAATAAGGAGGAAAATAATGACACGAAATATTCCACAAGGCGAGAGGATACACTCAATTGATATCATTAGAGGAATAGCTGTACTAGGTATTTTTCTTGTTAACTGGCCAGTTATTGCCGGAGTTGACTCAAGTGAAATTTCAGGGATTTACGAAGGAGTAGACAGCTACATCCGCCTATTTTACGATATGTTTATTCAAACGAAATTTTATACTATTTTTTCGTTTTTATTCGGATTAGGTTTTTATATCTTTATGAATCGTGCTGAGGCGAAAACAGATCGTCCAAAAACTTTGTTTGTTCGCCGTCTTCTCATTTTATTATTGTTTGGTTTCTTGCATTACGTTCTTTTATGGGATGGAGACATCTTACATACTTATGCAATCACTGGGTTTTTCTTATTTCTATTTTATAAGAGAGAGCCACGTACTATTTTAATATGGTCAATTGTACTATTAAGTTTCATGCAATTATTCACATTATTAGGTTCTCTTCTAATGGCACTAGTGCCGTTAAATGAATTAGACCTTTCCTCAGCAATTATACCGTTAGAAAACTGGGGCTTACAAATCGAAGACAGATTCCATTCATTCTATTCGGAAGCAATAGGAAACAGTTTCATTATGCTTCCTGAAACACTAGGGTTGTTTTTACTCGGATTATACGCTGGTAAAAAAGATATTTTCCGTCGTGCAAAAGAATTAGATCCAAAACTAAAAAAATGGCAAATTATTATGTTCATTTTAACATTGCCGATGTGGTTTATTATGATTCACTTCTTTATTAACAACCAACCTTATACACCATTTACCCTTATGGGCATTACGATGATAAGCGGAAAAACATTATTCATCTTCTACATTTTCACACTCATGCGCTTATTACAAAAAGAAAGATGGCAAAAATTATTACGACCATTCCAATATGTCGGACGAATGGCGTTAACAAATTACATCACGCATACAATTGTTACATTACTTGTATTCGGGCTATTGTTCAAAAATTATTATCCCGCTCCATTATGGGTAGGGCCTCTATTTTGTATTGGTTTCTATACGTTACAAATCTTTATTAGCCGCTGGTGGCTTTCTCGTTACCAATACGGGCCACTTGAATATATTTGGCGCCTTGGTACGTATGGAAAGATGATGCCACTTAAAAAGAAAAGCAAGGTCTCATAATGAGACCTTGCTTTTCTATGCTTCTCTTACTGCACTTTGCATCGGAACTGGCTCTTCTTTTACTTTCACTTTACGCTGCGGCACCATATTAAATACAATATTTAAAAGTACTGCTGATGCACTTCCAAGTACAATTCCGTTATCAGTTAAAATACGAATATTTTCCGGAAGCTGTGAGAATAACGTTGGAACGACTGTAACACCAAGTCCGATTCCGACAGAACATGCAACGATTAATAAATTCTCTTGTTTTCCAAAATCAACACTGCTTAACATTTTAATGCCATACGCCATTACCATGCCGAACATTGCTAACATCGCACCGCCAAGTACTGATTTCGGAATAATTGTTGTAATGGCTGCGATTTTAGGAATAAACCCAAGAGCAATTAACATACCACCACAAGTATAGATAATAACGCGATTTCTTACTCCAGTTAATTGAACAAGGCCTACGTTTTGAGAATATGTTGTGTATGGAAATGCGTTAAAAATACCACCTAGAACCATTGCTAATCCTTCTGCGCGATAACCTTTTGTTAATTCTTTTTCACCGATCTTTTTATTGCAAATATCAGATAATGCAAAATATACACCTGTTGCTTCCACAATTCCTACGCAAGCAACGAGAATCATCGTAATAATTGGCGTTAATTCAAATGTTGGTGTACCAAAGTAAAACGGCTGAATACCGTGGAACCAATCTGCCTCTCCAACCGCTTGCAAGCTTACTTTCCCCATAAATGCCGCAACGATTGTACCGAACAAAAGACCAAGTAATATAGAGATTGAACGGATAAATCCGTCAAAGAAACGATACATAATAATGATAAATAATAAAACACCAAATGCTAAAGCTAAATTTTCTAAACTTCCAAAATCTTTGCTTCCAACTCCTCCAGCCATATCATTAATAGCTGCTGGAACAAGTGTAACCCCAATGACTGTAACGACAGATCCTGTTACAACAGGAGGAAACAGTTTTACAAGTTTCCCAAATAATTTCGCGAAAATAACAACAAATAATCCCGCAGCAATAATTGCTCCATATATAGAGGACACGCCGTATTGTTTACCAATTGCAATCATCGGTCCAACCGCTGTGAATGTACAACCAAGTACAACCGGAAGCCCAATACCGAAAAAGCGATTTGATAATGCTTGTAAAATCGTTGCTACGCCGCACATCAATAAGTCGATCGATACTAAATACGTTAATTCTTGTTGATTTAAACCAAGTCCCCCGCCAACAATAAGCGGAACAATAATTGCGCCAGCGTACATGGCAAGCATGTGCTGAATGCCAAGCGATGCAATTTTAAATGGGTGCTGCTTCATCGTTAGTTCACCTCCGCAGTTTCTTGCTGTACAAATGTAACTGTGCCGTTATCAAGTGATGCAATTTCTGCTAGTGATTCAACACGAACACCCTGTTCACGCAGCTTCTTTCCTCCATCTTGAAATGCTTTTTCAATAACAATGCCAATTCCCGCAATACTTGCCCCGGCTTGCTCTACTAAATTCATTAAACCTAAAGCAGCCTGACCATTTGCTAAGAAGTCATCAATAATTAGTACATGATCATTTTCATCAATATGATTTCGAGATAATGAAATCTCGTTCGTTTCTTGTTTTGTAAATGAGTATACTTCCGCAACATACATATTATCTTGTAACGTTAACGATTTACGCTTTCTTGCAAAAACTACTTTTACACCAAGCTCTAAAGCAGCCATAACCGCTGGTGCAATGCCTGAAGATTCAATCGTCACGATTTTTGTAATGTTCTCTTCTTTAAAACGCTTAGCAAATTCTTTTCCGATTTCTTGCATAAGTACTGGATCAATTTGATGATTTAAAAATGCATCTACCTTTAATACATCACCAGATAAAACCTTTCCTTCGTTCAAAATCTTTTCGTGTAATACTTTCATGTTAGTTCCTCCTCTTATGCAAATAAAAAACTCCAAAAGCCGCCACCACTCGTTACAAGTGAGAGACGTGCTTTTGGAGTTTCGCAAAAAAGAATGCTAAACAAGCAAATATATTCGTCCTCACTCATAGTCAAAGTATTTACGGTACTTCGGTAGAAACTTGCAGGCCATATCCCCGCGATTATATGAGTGTAGCTAACTTATTTATTTATAGAAGGATTATAACGCACTTTTTTCACTTTGAAAAGCATTTATCGAAAAAAACACGTACAAATTTTATGAAAACACCGTTTTTGTTCGAGTTTTCCAAACTTTCACATTTCATATTACAACGTCGTTAATATGATAGGACCATCCTTCGTAATCACAATTGTATGCTCATATTGTGCAGATAATTTCCCATCCATCGTCCGTGCAGTCCATCCGTTTAAATCTACTTTAGAATATCGCATACCGGCATTTACAATAGGTTCAATTGTAATTACCATTCCTTCTTGTAATTCTGGTCCTTGCCCTGACTTACCAAAATGAAAAATTGCTGGTTCCTCATGAATTTCTTTGCCAATTCCGTGTCCCGTAAAATCTCTTGCAACAGAAAACCCTTCAGCAGCTACATAACTTTCAATTGCGTATCCAATATCTCCAACATGGTTACCACTTATCGCTTGCTCAATCCCTTTATATAAAGCACTCTCTGCTACTAACAATAACCTTTTTGCTTCATCAGAAATATCTCCAACTATATACGTCCATGCAGAATCCGAAAGCGCACCATTTAAGTTTACTACCATGTCAATCGTCACAATATCTCCTTCACTTAAAGGAACATCTGTTGGAAACCCATGACACATTTCATTGTTTACAGATGCACATATTGCGTATGGATAATCGTTATACCCTTTCTGTTCGGATCTGGCACCATGCTCTTCTAAATATGCTTCAACAAACGTATCAATTTCTTGTGTAGTGATACCTGGTTTCATCATTTTTGCGATTTCTCTATGACAAGAAGCTAGTAACTTCCCCGATTCATGCATCAAATCTATTTCATTTTTCGTTTTAATTGTAATCATACTACCTCTACCTCTCCTTACTAAACTTGCTATTTGCTACTAAACTTCAATCATACACATCCTCTTCCAAAATTTCAAAACTTCTAATTACATCAAAATAAAAAAACAGAAGCCCCTTTCTGTTTCTTAATCATTTTTACATATATAGTTCATTTTCAAAAACTCAAAACAACTGCCATCCGTTTTTTGAATAAACGTCCCAACTGCTTCGAACCCTGCTTTTTTATATACTTTGATTGCCCTTTCATTAAATGCCGCTACTGATAATGTTATATAGTCACATTTATATTTTTCTTTACTAAAATCTAATCCAGCTTTTACGAACTGTAAACCTAATCCATTTCCTGTTATATCAGGTCTCATTCCAAGTCCTATATCAATCGTTTGATTATTTATTTTACCAAAACTAAAGAAGCCAATTATACTATCGTTTTCTTTCACGACAAATGTAGTATTTCCTCTCATATGAGCATTTAAAAACTCCATTAAATCTTCTTGATCTGCCTCTATATCATAAAAAGAATACTCCCCTTCATAATGCCAGTTGTATGCAATTTCTTCTGCTTCCGCTTGCGACATTACTGTAAACATATAGCCCATTTCTCTCACTCCCTCATAAAAAAGAGCTGCAATTAAGCAGCTCCTGTTTTATAACTCATAAATCTCTTTATATTTAGCTTCTAGATAATCAGCTAAGTAGTTTGCATTTAAACCTTCACCTGTCACATCTTTTAAAATTTCAAGTGGTTTTTTCGTTTTGCCGTATTGGTGAATATTCTCTGTTAACCATTCACGAATTGGTGTCACGTTTCCTTCTTCTAATAATGCATCAAAGTTTGGAATATCCTTTAGCATCCTTTGTTTAAATTGCGCTGCATACATATAACCAAGCGCATAAGATGGGAAATATCCAAACGAACCGCCAGCCCAGTGAACGTCTTGTAATACACCTTGTGCGTCATTCTCTGGACGAATACCTAAATAAGTTTCCATCTTATCATTCCATGCCGCTGGTAAATCTTTTACTTGCAGTGTGCCATCAAATAATTCTTTCTCCAGCTCATAGCGAACCATAACATGAAGCGGATATGTAAGTTCATCTGCTTCTATACGGATAAAGGATGGTTTTGACTCATTAATCGCATCATAAAACTCGTCTACTGATACGCCGTCAAATTGACCGTCACTATATCGCTTTAACAAATCATAGTTTTTCTTCCAGAACGACTTATTACGGCCAATGAAGTTTTCAAAGAATAACGATTGTGACTCGTGAATTCCCATTGATGTTCCACTGCAAAGCGGTGTTCCTTCTAGTTCCTCTGCAACATTTTGCTCATATACAGCATGACCACATTCATGAATCGTGCCGAAAACAGCCATACGGAAGTCTTTCTCATCGTAACGAGTCGTAATACGAACATCCCCTCTATTTAATGTAATTTCAAAAGGATGTACCGTTTCATCAAGACGACCCGCTTCAAAGTTATAGTTCAATTGTTTTAATAACTCTAAAGTAAAATTCTTTTGTTTTTCTTTTGAAAAATGTTCGGATAAAGCATTTGTTTTTAATTCTTTTTTAGACTCAGAAATTTCTTTCACAAGCGGAACGATACGTTCACGCAGTTGACCAAATACATGATCTAACACTTCTACTGTGATTCCCGGCTCATACATGTCTAATAGCGTGTTATATTTGTACGTTTCGTAACCCCAATATGTAATAAACTTCTTTTTGAATTCAACAATTTTTTCTAAATACGGACGGAACATTTCGAAGTCAGATTTTTCGCGAGCTTCTTCCCATACACTTTCCGCTTTCGCTTCTAATTTCACATACGCTTCATATTCCGCTTGTGGAATTTTCTTATTTCTATCATATTCTTTACGACACTCTTCAACCATTTTCTTTGTCGTTTCAGAAAGTTTATTTTCAACAATTAAAGATTCTAGTTCAGTTAAATAGTTCCCCATCTCATCTGAAGTCGACATCACAAACACTTCGGATGAAAGCATTCCAATTACTTCTGAACGCTGGTCTACTCCTTGCTTTGGTGCACCTGTTCTTAAATCCCAAAACATTAAGCTTAATGCTTCTCCATAATTCTCTATCTTCTTCACATATGTTAAAAATTGTTTTTCTACTTCATATGTAGCAACTGTCATAGTATAAAAAAACCTCCTTTTTCTACCTCAACCTTATTTCGACATTAAAACATAAATTCCTTTTCTAATAGAAAAAAAAAGCTTGGCAAGTGCCAAGCTTTTCCCTACAACATTTTTTCGCTTAAAGTACTTTTCCTTCTACCGGAAGCACTTTCTTCACTGCTTCTATCACTTTTTCATCTTCATTATCTGATAAGAATAATGATATAGCACCTTTATCTTCACTTGTACGAATTAAACGTCCAATTCCTTGGCGAAGACGTAAAATCATATAAGGCACATCTACGTCCCAGAATGGATCATTCACATGTTTACGCTTCGCTTCAAACACAGGATCGTTTGGAGGGAATGGTAATGACCAAATAATAACGTGTGATAATGATGAACCAGGAATATCTAAACCTTCCCATAAATGAACGGCACAAAGTACAGTCTCTTCTTCATTTTGGAAACGAGAAACGAGCTGACTAATTTCTTGATCTCCTTCATATAGGAACGGAACTGACATTTGCTCTTTACTTACATACTCTTTGAACGCTGCAAGTTCTTGCATTGTACGGAATAATACAAGCGTACGTCCATTTGTTTTCTGGATATTTTCAAGTGTATATTGACACTTTCTTTCCCATTCATTTTCTTTCGTATGCGATAGTAAGTTTACTGCCATTTGCTCTTCATAATCAAACGGTGAGGCAACTGAGAATGATAAATAATCTTTTACCCCTAAACTATTTGCTGTAAATGCGAACGAATCGTTATCCGATAATGTTGCAGATGAGAAAATGTACGGAATTTTCTTCGAGAATACTTTTTCTTGTAACACTTCTTCAACTGCACGTGGCATAATAACTAACGTGAAAGCACCATCACTTTCTTCACCCCACGTAATTACATTTTTCTCGTGCATGAAAAGACGAAGTGAATGCTCTAACACATCTAAATGCTCATCAACAATATTTAAATCGTATGTGTTTACTGTATGCATTTCACTTTCAAATACTAATGCATCACCGACTTCACCGATTTTCGCATAAAGTCTTTTCGCTTCTGCAGTTACCTTTTCTGTCACAGTAATTTCTAAACGATCAGAACCTTCAATTTCCTTTTTATTCTCTTGTAGTACCCCAAAGAATTGTTCAGTTTGCCAAATTGTTTCTTCTACTAAATGTGCGAACTCTTCACGAATATCGTTTTGTAATAATCTCGTTAAAAGTTGCTCCATCATCGTTTGTTTTAAACGGTACGTTAAAGCTTTTTGAGCTGCATACTCTACAAGATGTCCTTCATCGAATACAACGCAGCTACTTTCTGGTAATAACGGAATTTGCCCTTCACGTTTACGTGCATCATATGTCCAAATATGATCCATATAGAAGTCTTGAGAACAAATAATTAAATCTGCAGCTTTACGATAATGTTCACGAGAAAGTGTTTGACCACAACGATGACGAGAATCACAAGTGAAGCAATCTTGGAAGTAATCCCAGTTTACCTTTGACCATTCCTCGTCATTTAACAGTGGAAATTCTTTTCGATCACCATAGTGAGTAAAGTTCTGCATCGTACCATGATCGAATACGAACTGAGGTAATTCGTAATATACATCTTCAATTACTTCTGGAGCTCGTCCACTCATAACATCTTCAAGTTTACGCAAACATAAATAATTATCCATTGATTTCGCAAGTCTAACATCAACAGATAGCCCTAATGCTTCAGATAACTTAGCAATGTCTCCTTCTTCTTTCACAAGCTGCTCAATTAACGTTTCATCTGCACAAGCGATAATAGCTGGCTTCCCTGTATAACGTGCATAACAAATTGCATATAGAAGATATACAATTGTTTTCCCTGTTCCTACACCTGCTTCTGCAAACATAACTTTCTTCTCTTGGAAAGCGCGTTCTAACTGAAACGCCATAAAAATCTGTTCATCACGCTCTTCAAAGCCTTTTTCCGGAAGAATGTCGTAAAACACATCTCCAATCCACTCATTCAACTTATCATAAAAATTATCTTGTTTCCCTACTTCAAATGGTAACCTATTCTCAGTAAACATCCTTAGCCTCCAACCAAACAGTTTTTCTATAAAAAGATATAGCAACTGCTACTCACATGTGTGCAGCCACTTTCCCCTGTTGCAATACATAGAAATACACGAAAAAAAATTTCCCTTTCGAAAAAGGAAAATTTTTTTCTATATTAATGACTTTAAATACCGTTTATCAATCGCTGTTTCATGTGAAAGAGCTGACAAATATTCTTCCTGCGCTTTTTGTATTTCATCTACAATCGCACCTTGACTATCCACTTCTTTTCCGAGCTCATCATACGTACGGTGAATAGCTTTTTGAATCATTGATAATTGGAAACTATCCATATCACTTCCTCCTTTACGCATTACATAATAGCCAGTATATGCGCGCTGGAGGAGTTTTATACTATGAATTACGCGGTGGACGTTTTCCGAAGTATTGATAGTAATCTGTACGGATAAATCCGTTAAACAGTTTACGCTTTTTCGATGCATCTTTTCCGTAACACTTCTCAAATGCTTCATAACTTGTTAATAAATACATTGACCACGTATCTAATGGGCGGAATACCTCTCCCGTTTCTTTATATAATTTTTCAACAAGCGCTCTTTCACTTAAACGTTCTCCGTATGGAGGATTCGTTACAACATAGCCATATTCCTCTTTTGTCGTGAAATCTTTTACTTGCATTTGTTTAAATGATATAAGATCCCCTAATCCAACTTCATCTGCGTTATCTTGGGCAACTCTTATCATACGGTGATCGATATCTGATCCAATGATTTGCAATGGTTGATTATAATTTGCTAAATCTTCAGCTTCTTGACGAGCTTCACGCCAATTTTGTTTACCAACCCAGCCCCATTCATCCGATGCAAAGCCTCGGTTAAATCCTGGTGCGATATTTTGTCCAATTAATGCAGCTTCAATTGGAATTGTACCAGATCCACAGAAAGGATCAACGAAAGGACGATCCGGCTTCCAGTTTGTTAACTTAATTAAAGACGCAGCTAATGTTTCTTTTAAAGGCGCTTCACCTTGCTCAAGACGGTATCCACGTTTATGAAGACCTACACCACTCGCATCGATTGTTAACGTTGCAATATCTTTCAACATTGCAATTTCAATACGGAATAACGGACCATCTTCTTCAAACCAAGTTGTGCGTCTATACGTTGTTTTTAATTTCTCAACAACAGCCTTTTTAACAATACGTTGGCAGTCTGAAACGCTAAATAATGTTGATTTCAAAGATTTCCCAATAACAGGGAATTCACCGTTCTCTGGAATATAATCTCCCCAGTTTAACGCTTTTGTTTTTTCAAATAACTCATCGAATGTTGTTGCTTTAAATTCGCCGACTTTAATTTTCACACGGTCTGCAGTACGTAACCATAAATTCGTACGACAAATCGCTTTTTCATCCGCTTCAAACGTTACCTTTCCGTTTTCCACTTCACATTCATAACCAAGATCGCGAACTTCTCGGGCAACTAACGCTTCAATACCCATTGCCGCTGTTGCAATTAAAGTAACTTTTCCCATTTTCATTCACCTCTTATGTATAATCAAACAATAATTAATAACATGTTGTCCTATTAATTATCACATATTACGAAGAATATTCTCACTTACCATTTTAACTCACAACTTATAACTTCATACAAATAAAAAGCCCTCCTCTAACAAAGGAGAGCTGAGTTATTTCATAGTTGGTTCATAACGTTCTGTAAGCCATGTTCTGTTCCTTTGTACTGCAAACGGCCCACGCCTCGTACTCCGGTGGTAATCATCTATCTACAGGTTACGAAAACCTGTCCTTTTCCGTCGTTCATTTCCTTGGAAAAGATTCCCCTACCATTATTTGGGTTTCTCGCTCGTGGGGTTTACCTCGTTCCACTCCTATCATTTCTTCAAGGACTTCGTCACTGTGGCACTTTAAAGGTAGTCAAACCATATCCGAAAGGACTTAGGTTTTTTCCCTGCCGTTAAACCAGCCTCACAGCCAGAATACCCTAGCTTATGACTTGGCTAGGCACGAACACTACAACCATCTCAGGCTGTGCGAGCATGGACTTTCCTCTACAACGTTGGCGTTGCAGCGATTACCCAAACGTTATGACAAACATTAGTATAGTGGAAACAAAAAGATTTTGCAATGTTTTTTTCTATGCAAAATACTTTAACC
>NZ_JBFPJI010000113.1:0-10819 GCF_040838205.1 Bacillus sp. S4 | reverse complement strand
GATATATAAATAAAAAATTTAGATTCTTACAATTGTTATTTACGTTAAATTAAAATTTAATATAAAGTTCTAATTAATAGTTCTTCTCCCTTATTCCGGTTTTATACAAGTGTACATATGTTGTATTTCTGTGTAAGCCCACTTTAAATATAAAAAGCTATTCTTTTTGTAAAATTATTATAGATAGCAAGGTGTTTTTGTATGAATCTATCGATTTCTGTTGAACCACAATTATTTTCTAAAGAATTACAGCGATATATGTCACCACATACTTTAGGTAAGTTAGCAAGAAAAAATAGATTACCTGCACACTAAAAAGTCTAGCGAACAGGTAATCTAAGTGTTTTGAGATTAATATAAAACTAATTTATTTTTTGAATTCTTCCATCAATAATAGGCTGAATTGGTTCTTTTGCTTGTTTTATATAATCTACTAATGCTTCAAAATCAGTTGGTCCTGTTTCAGCATCTTTCCCGTTTTTAAAGGACACAAATCCATCTCCACCTGAAGCTAGAAATGCGTTCGCAACGACGCTGTAAGTTTTAGAAGGAATAATTTCTTCTCCATTTGTTAAGCGAATACTTGTGACTTTTTCTCCATTTGGCTTATTCGCATCCCAAGTGTATTGGATCCCTGAAATTTGAAGCATTCTTGTTATGTCTTTTTGCCATTGTTGATTTAAAATATCACGAATGTCTTGACCCGTTAAATTAACTTTTATTAATTGATTTCCGAATGGTTGAATGCCATATATCTCTCCCCATGTAATATCACCAGCATCTAAGTCATTACGAATACCACCAGGGTTCATAAGAGCAATTTGGGATTGCATTCTTGCACGCTGGGCATCAGCAACTAAATTGCCGAGGGTAGATTCACCAGCCGTATTTAGTTTACGATCTAGTGGAGCGGTAGACTTACCAACAACTTCATTGACAAGAGGTGCGATTTTTTCTTGATATTTCTCCATCTTCTTCTTTATTTTTTTATCAGGCTCCATGCCTTCATGGTAGGTTGTAACAATTTCTGCTTTTTTCTCAACAATATCTTGTGTCTTACGATCAATCTTTACATCAACATCAGCAAAAGCCATACCATAAGAATTTGCTTGTACGAGAAGTTTATTATTAACAGTTCCATTTACATAGGTGTGGCTATGCCCTCCAAAAATAACATCGACTTCTGGATCAGTCTCATTTGCTAATCGGGCGATATCACCATTTGTTATACCGTTCTCATTTGTTGTACCTCCGTTATGCGCAAGAACAACGATAGATTTAACGCCTAGTTTTTTTAATTGCTTTACGGACTTGTTAATGGCTTCAACTTCATCTGTAATTTCTACATTCTTTAGCATAGTAGGCATAACAAGGTTAGGAACATCTGTTGTTACGACTCCGATAAAGCCAACAGGAACTCCTTGTACCTTTTTGATAGTAAATGGTGGTAAAAATAGACGACCGGTGGATTTATTATAGAAATTTGCGGCTACATATGGGAATTTTGCTCCTTTAAAATTCCCTGTTTTTTCATGGTATCCACCATAAATTAGGCGCTTCATTTCTTCAATGCCTTCATCAAATTCATGATTTCCTATGGTTCCAACATCAAATTTTAAATCATTTAGAAATTCAATCGTGGGCTCGTCCTGTAATAATGCTGAAACAGGAGGACTTGCTCCAACAGCATCGCCAACTTGAACCTTTAATGTATTCGGATTTTGTTTTTCACGATCACGTAAATAAGCCCCTAAGTACTCGATTCCCCCTGCATCTTTATTGTTAATTTTCTTTACAGTGTCTAGTTGCCCATGTAAATCGTTAATACCGAGCATTTGTACATCTATGTAGCGGTTTGGTTCTGTACTTGCTTGAGCTGAAGGCGCAGCAAATACACTTGAAAAAGTAACTGTACTTAATGCTAAAGCAACTGGAATGATTTTTTTTAACATAAAATTTTCTCTCCCCTTATCACAATTTGACATTATATGATATAATCTGACATTATACGATATAATTTTAATAGATTAAGAGGATTATTTCTATAAAAATTCTACTAATTATAAAAAATAATAAAATTTTATTGTTTTCCGACAAAAGACTGCTTCCTCAAAAATGTGAAGATGTGAAACATCAATTTTAGGTGGGAGATGAATATCGGTAGGCGTGAGCCTACGTTTTTTGATTAGGATATAAAGAAAAAGGATTCTGGTGCAAAAATAAAATACAGAAGAATAAAGCACATATATTCCTAACGGAATCGTATCTTATGCTGCAAGTCCAAACAATTGATGGATGAATTCTTTCTGATTTTGGACAGACTGGTCCCGTAAATCAAGCTGCTCTTTTTTAATCATATGCATGGCTTCTACTCCAGAAAGAATGGATGTAGCTGTGTCAAAACATTTGAACCCTAGCATAGAACGGATTCGCTTCTTTATAAAGCGATGATCTTGTTCTACTATGTTATTCAAGTACTTTTGTTGTCTAAGTTGCATACCATCAGGTATGCTTTTTTCTTTTTTCAACTGTTCAATTGCTATAGGATAAGCCGGGTTCTTATCGACTGTTATAACACGTGGCTTTGAAACATGAAAAGACCGCAAAGCTTTCTTGAAAAAGCGCTTTGCAGCCTTCTGGTCTCTTGTTTTGTTTAGGAAAAAATCAATTGTGTTTCCTTTCGAATCAACAGCACGATACAGATACATCCATTGACCTTTTACTTTGATATATGTTTCATCGACTCTCCAAGAGTCATTTGTTTGTTTGAGGTGACGGCGGATTCGTTTGTCCAATTCAGGACCATACTGATGAACCCAACGCATAATCGTTGTATGAGAAATGGATAAACCCCGTTCTTCTAGCATTTCCACCAAATCACGAAAACTGAGGTTGTACCGTAGGTACCATCTTACCGTTAACAAAATAATATCAGGCTGATAATGCTTCCATTTGAATACATTTTCCTTTTCCATACCAATCACGCCCCCTTTTTAAAGTAATAGTAACAGTATGTCCAAGATTTATAGATTCATTGCAATTGTCCTTAAGTTTTTGCACCAGAACCGGATTTTCTATTCCCCCAAAAAAAGCACCCCACTGGATGCTTTTTTTGTTCTCTCTATAATTCGCTTAGTAGTCTCTATTCCATTTCTAAAAGGTTTGCTTGCTGCACCTTATTAATTTCCTCTATAACTGGTACGTTGGTCCAAAAGGCAAAAGGCAGCAATCAAAATCATCATCTTGATTTTCCGCAATTGGGAGCGATTATTGAATAACTCTTAGAGTTAAACAGCTTTATTGTTATATTTTTAAGTATAGTGAAGTATTCTGCATCAAAAAAAACAATTTTATTTTGACCCCACCCTAAAATCAGCATGGGGTTATGTGTGTTTGAAGTTTTAAAATTAAATACCTATATAGTCACTCTACACCTGCCCTTTAGTTTAAGTGCAATCCTTCACAAATATTAAATTTTGCTTGGGATTCTTATTCCATTAAATGGTCCAATACAAAAGAAATAGCACAATTCTTATTAGAGAATTGTGCCCAATTGTTGAAAATCAATTAATTCATTTTTTTAAACTTCCCCCTATTAAATTTCAATAAGTATAGGTACAATCATTGGTTTTTTCTTAGTATGTGTATATACATATTGTCGTATTGATTTTTTTATTTGTTTTTTCATTACATTCCATGAGTTTCTATTTGCTTCTTGTAGCTCGTTAACAGTTTTTATAGTAAGTCGATTAACGTCTCTTCGGAGTTCCGAGAAATCTCTATCCACAAATCCACGAGAAATGGTATCGGGGTCAGAAATCAACGTTCCTTCCGCTTTGCTCATAGTTAAAATAATCATGAGCATCCCATCCTCTGAAAGTTGTTTGCGGTCTCGTAACACAATTTCCCCAATATTATCGACATCCGCCCCGTCTATGTAGGTATTCCCCACCGGTATTTTCCGGGTCTGACGGGCAATGGTATGTTCAATATCGACGACATCCCCATTATTGATGATAAACGTGTTTCCTTGCTCTACTCCAACGGATTCCCCTAACAAACGGTGATGGTGCAGCATTCTAAATTCACCGTGAATGGGAATAAAATATTTTGGTTTCATTAATGTAAGCATTAGTTTTAAATCTTCTTGATAACCATGGCCAGAAACATGCATTCCGGATGTACTTCCTGATCCATAAATCACTTTGGCTCCAAGGGCAAATAAGTTGTCTACGATACTCGTGATATTTCGTTCATTCCCGGGTATTGGACCTGCTGCAAAGATAACCGTATCTTCAGGTAAAATGTCGACACCGCGAAAGTTTCCTGTGGACAGGCGAGCAAGAGCAGCCAATGGTTCTCCTTGACTCCCCGTGCATAAAATGGCCACCCTTTCAGGAGCCATTTCATTGATTTCATGTGGGTCAATTAACATTCCATCTGGAACTGTTAAATAACCACGTTCCATAGCAACCGCTATGACATTAACCATACTTCGTCCAAGCAACGCAATTTTTCGATTTGTTTTTTGTGCTGCATTCACGACTTGTTGAACGCGACTAATATTTGAAGCAAAGGTAGAAAGAATAACTTTGCGTTCGGCTTTCATGAAAGCTGCTTCCACATGTTCACCTACTATTTGTTCCGATGGGGTCAAACCAGGACGCTCTGCATTGGTACTCTCAGATAATAGAAGCAAGACCCCTTCTTTGCCGATTGCAGCCATTTTATGAATATCCGAATTCTCATTATTCGCAGGGGTTAAATCGAACTTGAAGTCCCCTGTATGTACAATATTACCCTCTGGTGTGTGAAAGACTATTCCCAAGCAATCAGGAATACTATGGGTCACTTTGAAAAAACTTACCCTTATTTCTCCAATTGTCAAGTTTGAGTTTGAGTTGATTTCAATAAGTTCACTTTCTCTTAGGAGTTTATGTTCTTTTAATTTGATTTCAATTAATCCTAGTGTGAAGCGTGTGGCATAAACGGGTACATTCAATTTTTTTAAGAAGAACGGGATCCCCCCGATATGATCTTCATGTCCATGTGTGACAATTAAAGCCCTGACTTTATCTTTATTTTCTACTAAATAAGCTATATCAGGGATAATCAAATCAATTCCTAATAAACTTTCATCTGGAAACTTATTGCCACAGTCGATAATCACGATATTGTTTGAATATTCAATTGCATACATATTTTTTCCGATTTCATTCAAGCCGCCTAAGGCGAAGATAGATAATGCATTCTCTATTGTACTCAAATTTATAACCTCCCATTTTAAATATAATCTTAGTATGCCCTTTAGGTTTCCCTTTATCAGTAGGTTGAATGCTCGAGATTCCTAGAAAAAAGGGAACTTTAGACTTGTTTTTACCTAAATATACTGACTACAACATTGATGTCTTCGTTTCACACATTGTTATCGAGGTCTTTCCTCCCATGGAGACAGCTGCTATTGAAATCACTCATGGTTTTCGATTCTTAATAACGATGCAATTCTTTTTTAAGAAATGCGCCCGATAATGGAAGATCGTTATGCAGAAGTCATGCGGCACTTACATTGTAGAATAGCCCTCTAAAACAGAAGAAGCTCTCCTCATACTAATTGCATAGCTTAGGGTGAGAACAAATTCTTCTAAATCATATCTACGTGCATTGGAAAAATCGTTGTCTTCACCTTTAACACTGAATCCACATCTCATCAGAACCTTAAGGAATACTTCAAATTATTAGCTTGATGGACATGGGACGACACCCTAATATGCTTGGATTAAAATCATTGCAAACAGCTAAAAAGGTGAGTGCAAGAATAGAAGTTATGCATATAATCAAAAAAGGACAAACTCTCCAAGATGAAAAGTTTGTCCAAAACCATGATTTCTTTGGTTCAACAATATAAAATTCAGTTCCGCTAGGAATCTTTCGTTCTTTTTTCATATCTCACTATTTTTGCATCAGAACTAACAATAGTGAATTAGAATAATGACTTAATACTTGCTAGGACAGTAAGGATACCTATAATAATGACAAATACATTGCTCATTTTCCCTCTATATTTAGCTAGTACAGGCACTTTACGAATTGCATACATTGGTAATAAACATAAGATAGCAGCAACTAACGGTCCGCTAAGGGCATCAATGATTCCAAGAATACTTGGATTTGCATAAGCAACATACCAGCATGTTAATACGACAAAAGTAAGGATCATTGTCTTAACTGTTTTTTCTCCTATATCTTTCCCGCGTGTTTTACCGGACTTAATAATCATGTCACGCATTACTTCATATGCTCCTATATAATGGCCAAGGAAAGACTTTGTAATAGCCACAAAAGCAATGATAGGAGCTGCAATCGTGATTACAGGCGAATTAAGCTCATTAGCAAGATAAGATAGGATTGACAAATTCTGTTCTTTTGCCATCATAAGATCATTTGGAGTCAAACTCAAGGTACTGCTCCAAACAAAGAACATAACAACAGCGAATGTCATGATATAACAAACTTTTTGTATTTGAGCACATTTGGCATCAGTAGCTTCTATTCCATACGTAGCTCTCTGTTTCATAACAAATGACGAAATCATAGGAGAATGATTAAACGAGAATACTATGATTGGTAGTATCATCCATATCGTTCCCAAATATCCTGTTCCTGTTGAAGCAGTAGAAACACTTGAAAAACTAAGCATTGACGTATTCCACTGTGGAATCAAAGATATTGAGATAAAAAGTAGAGAAGCTATGAAAGGATATACTAGCATGCTCATTATCTTTACAGTGATATCTTGACCAAAATTTAGTATAGCGATAAGACCGAGTACTAATACAAGCGATAAAATGGCCCTTGGAGGCTCCTGCATGTGCAATTGATGCACGATAAAACTACTTGCAGTATTTGTAAGTGCAACAGAATACATTAGCACGATTGTATAAATTGAGACGAAATATACTATGTTAAAAATGATACTTGCCTTATTTCCAAAATACTCTCTTATTGTGCCTGTAATCCCCTCTTCAGCAGAATTGGAAGCATATATCATTTTAGCAAGCGCCCTATGTGAGTAATACATAACTGGATATGCAAGTAATGTAATTAGTAGTAATGATAATACCCCCCCTGAACCTGCATTAATCGGTAAAAAGAGTACTCCTGCTCCAATGGCTGTTCCAAAAAGGCTCAATGCCCAGGTAGTATCCTGTTTATGCCACTTTGTAGGATCTGGATATTTCTCATTTTTTACTGCAGTATTTTCAGCCTGAAATTCTATTTTTTTTGCAGTATTCCCATTCATATAATAATTCCTCCTTGTGTCCTATTCTTCCGTCTCTTTTTAAGGCTTAGGAATATAGACCGTTCTTGAAAAATGAATTGCTTACAAAGTGCGCCACATCGTGTGTCCTTCTTCTAAGTTGATCAAAATCGAAAAATTTGCTAGTCATCAACCTGATGGGTTTGTTAGCTCTTACAAAACACTTTAATTATATAGTAGTATATTTTAGTGATAATGGCTCTCAATATACAGACATCCTTAGGAGAACAATAGAGAATAGGATTGTTAACTATTTCACAATATTTCCGATAACTGTTTATTAATTTGATTGTTTCTCCCCAAAGATTTTATTTTTAATGGCAATCCCTGTAGGTGTGGCCGCAATTCCGCCTAAACCTGTCTCTCTTAATTCGCGAGGCATCTGTCTTCCAACTCTATACATCGCTTCAATAACTTCGTCTGCATTGATGATATTGTTTACGCCGGCTAATGCGATGTCTGCTGCTGCCAAAGCATTTGCCGTTCCAATAGCGTTTCTCTTTACACAAGGAATTTCTACCAAACCAGCGACCGGATCACAAACTAGACCGAGTAAATTTTGTAATGCGGTTGAGAAAGCTTCAGAAGATTGCTGTGGCGTTCCTCCGGCAGCTTCTACCGCTGCTGCAGCCGCCATTGCTGAGGCACTGCCTACTTCAGCTTGACATCCTCCGTACGCTCCTGAAATACAAGCGTTATTTGCGACTATCGTTCCAAATAACGCTGAAGTGAATAGAAAATGGATCATATCTTCATGAGTTAACTGCAACGTATCTTTAATACTATATAGGACTCCCGGGATCGTCCCACTCGCACCTGCTGTTGGGGTTGCACAAATAGCCCCTAATGCAGCATTTACTTCATTAACACCGATAGCACTTTGAATCCCTAACACCATCAAATCTCCAGAAAGAGTTTTCCTATTTTCTCGATAGTTTTTAATTTTAACAGCATCACCTCCGGTTAAACCGGTCGGAGAAAATACCCCGTCGCCCTCGATACTTTTATTTATGGCATTTTCCATAGTCGCTAAATTTCTTTCCATTTTACTCCAAGCTTCTTCATAAGAAGTTTTAGTTTGTTCGATTTCCTGTTCGATTGCTAATTCATAAATTGGCTTTTGGCTTTTATTAGCTGCATCCACAATTTCTTTTATGGTCATATACATATTTTTTCACCCCTTAAAGTAACTAAAGAATAATGATATTAGCTATATTGCTTAAATTTCCTAATTCCTTCTGAACATAACCAGGCAATAGCGAATCCAAAGCGAATGCATATAAATATTTTCTGTTTTCTTCTAAACTATGAAAGTTGTTAATTTCCACATCATATTGTTTAAAGATCCTGCGTAAGACAAATTCAAAGTCAGCTCTTTCGGAAATCGCAATAATAACTGGCAATGGCCCCTGCAGATCTAAGCTAAATCCGTCAATTTCAACACGTTTGACTTCAATTAATCCACCGCCGACCGAAATACCCATCGTTCTAATACTTCGGCTTTCATCCTCTAAATATACATCTGCCGTATTTGGATGACCAGCAGGACTATCACCCGCTTTTTCAATAAAGGTAATGTCAATTCCTTTAGATTCTGCTATTAAAATAGCATCTGGCACTTTGCTGTCATCGGCAGCAAATCCTAATATCCCAGCAATAATTGCAAAATCAGTTCCGTGTCCTTTATGGGTTTCAGCAAATGATTCATAATACCTTACCACGACTTTTTTTGGAAGACCTTGAAATAATTTATTGGCAACTGTCCCAATAGCCAAAGCACCTGCAGTATGTGAACTTGAAGGACCTATCATTACCGGCCCAATCACATCAAAACAACTTTTGTATTTAACAACCTTTTTTTCTTTAATAGATGCTACATTCATGTTCATATAAGCACCCCCATAATTTATTATTTTTAATTGCAGTTGAATCTGAGATATTTGAATGACCAATTCAAAATAAGATCAAGTTGATAACGCTTTCATATTTCGTGTTAATAAATTTCCCTTCTGATCACACACCTTTCTTAGAGTAATCATATCAGTATGTCCAATTTTAGAAGGTTACTTGCAAGGTCTTTAAAATTTTTGCACCAGAACTAGGTTTGATATTTTCTCTAGAGGTAATAGATTATCTCTCGACGCCCTCATTATAACTTGTATATTTATGAGTCTAATATTTTTTTATTTTTAGAAAGATTGAATAAACAGAATCTTGAATGGATAATAAATTACACTTGGCATGTAGCAATTGTGTCCATTGTTTGAAGCTGTATTAGTTAGTAGAAAAGCAAAAATAACACAGAGTTCCTTTCATTAACACATTGATTATATTGGAAAATCATTATAAAGATACTTATACTTTCCTTTGTTGAAACATCTTATTTTAGACGTGAAAGCTGTTGCAATAAATGATTAATGTAGATGGAAAGGAATAAATTAATGAAATATAAAATCATATTCGGATATTAATAATACATTTTGCATTTATATACATTTTCAGAAAAAAGGAACTTCTTTTCGGGGTAGAACCACATCGCTATCAAGCTAAGAATTTTGACTATCCCTAATAAAAACCTAATGTCTTCATGAATTTCTTGAAAATTTCAAATCTAACTGTACCTTTAAAAAAAAGATGTACCGTTTTAAAGAAAGTTGCACCGCTTTATCCCTTTGTATAAAGGGATATTTTTTGTGTGTATGTTTAATTACAAAAAACATTTTGTCAAAAATACTTTACTAATTGTAAGAAATAAATTACAATCTTTTCAAGAGGTGTTGCTATTGTTACATAATAAAATTGTAGTTTGTCGAGCAGAAAAAGGTTGGACTCAAGAAGAACTGGCAAAAAGAGTGGGGATTAGTCGTCAAACTATCGCTACTCTTGAAAAAAATAAATATAATCCTTCTCTAATTCTTGCTTTTAAAATTGCAAATATATTTGAAAAGTCAATAACTGACGTGTTCGATTATCAGGAGGAGTGAGACATATGTTGTGGTTAAAATCTTTATTTTTAGTTTTAATATTCATCAGTCAGATGTATGTAATAAAATTCCAATCAAGTGATGAAGCAAAAGACGAAAGAGGGAGAGAAATCCAATATAAAACAAATAATGTGTTGTATAACATCCTATCTTTAGGTATCATTGCTATTATTATTTTTCAATCGATAGATATTGTTCCTTCAGAATTTCTACCTGATTTATTGTTATATTTTGTGCTTTCATTAAGTGTGCTAGGCAGTATTTTTATATTTATCAACAGGAACAGGAAAAATTACTAATATGAGTTAGGCTTTTTATCTTGTTCTGTTAGGCGATTGAACAAAATATTTCTTTTAAAAAGTGAAATTTATATGCTAATCATGAAGGGATATAGTTAAACAAACAGCTGAGTTTATTTAAGTAGGCCACATAAAATGATCAATCTTTTTTATAAAAAATTAAGGAATCCAAAATTAAAACCCACACATTTTGATTAAACTTTTTCAAAGTGTGTGGG
>NZ_JBFPJI010000112.1:0-10877 GCF_040838205.1 Bacillus sp. S4 | reverse complement strand
TCATATGTATTCTGTTTTCAGAGAACAGTCGTTTTAGAGTCTTTTGCATGACTATGAATAAAGTATACCATGTTTTGCTATGCAAAAACGATGCTTTCATCCCACGTCTAAAGACGGACTAAAGTCCTGCGTGGGCTTTCCCGTATCGTAAATTCTGTAACAAATGCGACTGAATGGTCATTTGTTATATCGGTCTTCATTTTGACATTCATATTAATGCTAGGTGTTCTTATATTTAAACTGAATAACGGTCTTAAGAGAAAAGTGAAAATACAATATAAATATATGGTAGTATTTCTAATACTAAATTTCGTATGGATAAGTTTATGTTGGATAACTGGTTATGAACAATTAGCGGTCATTCCACCTATTTTAGTCGTTGTGTATGAATCGCTTCAAAAGCCGATGTACAATGAAAAAATGGCATGTAAACAAATACTAGTATTAACTACATCGGCAACTGTTGGAACTTTATTGTACTTTGCAATCGATTCATGGATGTTAGTTACTTTATTAAATATGATATTGATGCTTATTTTATTAAAAATCGTTGGTATACGCATTCCAGCGGCTTACGCATTTCCATTACTTCCGCTCGTATTTCCTGATGAAATGATAAAAATGTTACCAGTGGGTTCATTCATTGCGGGGGTATTCTTATTTGGTGCAGTACTACTTTATAAAAAGTGGGAGATGAAGCAAAAGAGAATGTAAATGTAGAAAAGAAAATACAATCTTTAGTTAGCATAATAAATAGACACCCGCGGGTGTCTATTTTCATTAAATGAAATTTAGCTTAATTCATTTAAGTAATTAACAAGTTCTGTTGTTTTAGAAAAGAATGGTGAATGATCAGCTTCCAAAGTAATTATTTTCGTGCAAGGAGTTTCTGTATTCATTCGGCGCTGAAAATCAATCGGAATCGCTCTATCTAGAGTTGTTTCGATATAAATACGATTTACAGTTCCAAAGTTCGCTTCTGATATTTTTAGCTCTTGTTGGAACGGTCCTAGCGGTTGAGGACGCATTTGATTAAAAGATGTTTCTTTAATAGAACCGTCTTCTGTAGCATTTAAAAATGTTTGTTCAATCAACTCTGGTATAAGTTCTGCAGTCAAGTCTTTCTCATTTATAGAGAATTGTGGTCCGGTTTCGCCATTTAATTTACTACCAAGACTTTCACCGTTTTGTGGTAAAAATGCGCAAAGATAAACTAATTTATCGATTTTATTTGGTATATATTCAGCTGCTTGTGTAATAACAACGCCGCCCATACTATGTCCAACGAGAATAACATTTTCATTTTGTTGATGTATCGCATCCGTTACTGCAGTAACATAGGAATCTAACGTTACATTCTGAGAAGGAGTCGTATCTTTACCGCTTCCAGGTAAGTCTAGTGTAATAACTGTATGTCCGAAAGCCTCTAACTGAGGTTTTACAAATCCCCATGCCCATTCGCCTTGCCATGCTCCATGTACTAAAACGTAAGTACTCATTGAATCAACACTCCTCTAATGTTTATATGCTTATTTTTTCGTAATATTGATGATGTATAATTAGTGTATATGAAGTGGGTTGATAAATATAATGAAGCTTATTTATAGATGATATAAATATCTTTTATATAAGGAGAACAGAATGAACGTTTTTGATTTTAAAGTTTTTAAATACGTGGCTCGTTTGAACAGCATTAGTTTAGCAGCTAAGGAATTACATATGACACAACCAGCAATAACGCATATCATTAACAAATTAGAGAAAAGATATGCTTTAACTTTATTCGAGCGATCTAGACAAGGAACGGTGTTAACTGAAAATGGAAAAGAATTTTTAGTTTGTGTAGATCGACTTCTAATGGAGTATGAAAATCTTGAAGAAACAGCTTTACATTTGAAAAATAAGAGCTTGTATAAGATTGTATTAGCTACATATCCTTCCGTTACTGTATATTGTTTGGCAGAGTGTATCGAATTAGGTAATGTTGATCAAAGTCAGTATGTACTTGCAGTTCGAGAGGGAAGTTATCAAGAAGTGTTAGATTGGTTGTCTTCTGGAAGTGCAGATTTTTCTATTTCTATAAAAGAAAATTTACTACCAGGATTTCATTATGATGTCATTGGTGAAGATCCATATGTTATGGTTTCTTCTAAGTCAGTTCCATCTGATCTTACAAGAAAAGAGTTGAAAAATTATCCTTTTATAATGCCGCTTTCTGGTTGTAAAGAAGTACTTGAACCATATTTGATGAAAAATGAAATAGTAGTTAATAAAGTGATGGAGTCAGAGTCAATTAGTTCAGCATTAGCACTTACTTTACAAGTTAAAGGAATAACAATCGTTCCATTATCAGGACTTCATAAACAAATTATTCATGACTTTATCGTGCAACCGATAGAAATTAAAATTCCACGACAACTTATTATGCAATGGTCACCTAAAAAAGAGAATGATCCGCTGTTTCTGGCGTTTGTTACGAATTTATTAGTACAATTACAAAATAAAAAAAATTAATAAAATGCTTTTAAAAAAGGTAAGTTTGATTCACTTGAACTTACCTTTTTGATTTACAACCAATATAAGGATGTATCATAAAGTCCGATTAAAATGAGAAGTACACCAGCTATACGCTGAATGCTTTTTCCTATTTTTCGGCTCTTTTTGAGTAATGCCCCATTTAATCCAAGATAGGAGATGATGAACATTAGTATAACGATAGGCAGAGCAGTTCCTATCGAAAAGAATGTCGGAAACAAGTACCCATAATTAGATGATAAAGATAAAGGGATTAACGTTCCGAAAAATAGCACAAACATAGTCGGACAGAAAGCTAAAGAAAAGAAGAACCCAAGTAAAAATGAGCTGACTTCATTTTGTTTTCGTATAAATTTGATAGGGAAGATGGAAGAGAAGAAATTTCTTCCTGTTATAATACCTGATAATATTAGACCCATTAAAATTAATAAAGGCCCGATCAGTTTACGTAACCACGGGAAATACAAAGTTAATATTTGTTGAATCTCTTTTCCTAACACCCATACCAATATTCCAAGCGTCGTAAAAGCTATTACTTTTCCTACAATGAATAACAGTATATGTTTCCAGGCATGTCCCTTTTGTAAAGATTGATTGCCATAAAGTGAAACTTTAATCAGTGGGGGTTTTGTTCATCCCCCACTGATTATTAGTTGAACCAATCGGGCATTTACGGGCAGTTGATCTCCCACCTAACTTCTTTGTCCTATCCGAATTTTGAGGTGGGAGTTTTACTGCCCGTTAATGCGGGATAAAGTGTAATAGCACTAATGTTTCCTGTTAATTGGCAAGGAGCAAGGGTACCTACTATGCCTAATAAAAACGCAAATAAAAAAGGCGTTGATTTCGTAGCATTCGCGACATCCATTAAAGGAGACATGAGTTGATAACTCCATTCACTAATTGTTGAAAACACGTTATATTCACCTTTCTAACTAGTTATATTGTAATGATCCCTCTTTAGTAATCTGTTTCCACGTTTTACCGCCATCCGTAGAAAGGAATACATTCGCTTTCATTGTAGCAAATACCATTTCAGATGAATTTTGAGGGTTTTGTGAAATATACATGATGGTATCCTTAGAATCTAAAGATGGAATTTGTATATTTGTTTCTTCATTTGTAGCAATTGATTTTTTCGTTATCATTTGCTCATTTTGCTTATTGATAGAGGCATAAATAACATCTTCATTACTTAATGTAACTGCTGTCGATTCAACTGATTTAGAAAATAGTTCAAATGTATTTCCATAATCCGTAGATAAATACACGCCATCTTTAGCACTTACCGCGACTACACTAGATTGATCGGGATGTGCTGAAAAGGAGTGGATAGTACTTGAAAGCCCCTTTAACTTACTATTTTTCCATTCTTGTCCGTTGTCCGTACTGAAATAAAAACCTTGTTGTAATTTAGAATTAGGACGTTCGTTGTATAAATAAATCGCTTCCGTATTATATCCGACAGCAAGGTTATGAAAATCAGATTCTCCATAGAATGCTAGCTTTTCAAGGTTATTGCCACCATCCGAACTTTTCATTAATCCTAAAGGGTTTTTAAAATTTGCACCTGGTTCAGGATGCCCGCTGGCAAAAAATCCATTTTTCGTTGCTTGAAAGCCCATATAATCGTGTAGCTGTGTAGCAGTTTTAAACCATTTGCCATTTTGATAAACTTTTATACCACTATGAGTTGCGATAGAAATCCCTGGCATATTTCCTGCATAGCCAATTCCATGAATGTGCGCGATTTTTCCGGATGTAATTTCTTTATAGAAGTTTTGCGGAATCGTATTTGCTGTTTCTTTATTTTTTTGCTGAGATTGAACTGTTTCTGTTTTTGCTGGTTGTGTTTCTACATTATTAGAGCATCCTGTAATTATAAATATTGAAGTAATGGCTAGTCCTACGTAATGTTTCACGCTTGTAGGCTCCTTTCCTATATGTATGAGATTTTAAGTATATGGAATAAATGTCAAGAAATTGTGGAGTGGTATGCATAATCTCGAGTGGAATAGTAATGAAAATTTTATCCCGTATATATGCGTGGTAAGAAACCCGGTAATGAAAGTTTTATTTTCAAAATAAACACTATTAATTGACGAAAAATTATAACAATAATAGAATGAATTGTATTGGATAATTAGTTTGAAAAACATACATAGAACGCTAGGGGGATTATTATGAAGTCAACATTTTTTGCTCAAAATAGAGAAAGATTAGTGAAAACATTACCAGATGAATCAATTACTATTTTATTTGCTGGACAGGCACCTCATATGTCAGCTGATGCACATTATAAATTTGTGCCGAATCGTAATTTTTACTACTTAACGGGAATCGATGAGCCGAATGTTATTTTCATGTTAAAAAAGTTTGGAAATAGTGTAGAAGAGACTCTTTTCATTGAAAAATCAGATCCAGTACTTGAAAAGTGGGTTGGAAAAACAGTTTCTAAAGAAGAAGCAGAGAAATTATCAGGTATAAAGAAAGTTGTGTATTTAGATAGCTTTGAAAAGACGATGACGAATACACTTTTCGCAGAAAATGTGAAACACGTGAATTTAGACTTGGAACTTCGTGAGTGGAACGGTACTGAGACGAAAACATTAGCGTTTGCTAAACATGTAAGAGAACAGTACCCACACATAACAATTGGTAACGTATACCCGAGCATTTGTGAATTAAGAGTGTTTAAAACAGAGGAAGAAATTGAAATCATTAGAGAAGCAATTGCAGTAACTAAAGAGGGTATTTATAATGTGTTGAAGCATGCGAAAGCAGGCATAATGGAATATGAATTAGAAGCGCACTTTGATTTCATACTAAAGTCGTCTGGTATTAAACATCATGCATTCAATACAATTTTAGCGAGCGGTAAAAATGCTACTGTGTTGCATTATGAAGGTAATGATGCAAAAGTGGATCAAGGTGATCTAGTACTGCTCGATTTAGGTGCTCAAAAAGATTACTACAACGCTGATATTAGTTACACATTCCCAGCTAGTGGAACATTCTCTAGTCGCCAAAAACAAATATATAATATCGTGTTAAAAGCATTGAAAGAAACAACTGAACTTATTAAGCCGGGATTAAAGTTTGCTGTATTAAATGAGCATACAAAAAAAGTACTGGCAGAAGAGTGTAAAGCTATTGGTTTAATTCAAGAAGATGAGGAACTATCTAAATATTATTATCACGGCGTGAGTCATTTCCTAGGTTTAGATACTCACGATGTCGGAACATACAAAGAGAGAGTATTAGAAGAAGGTATGGTTATTACGATTGAACCAGGTTTATATATTGAAGAAGAATCAATTGGGATTCGTATTGAAGATGATATTCTTGTAACAAAAGATGGGTTTGAAAACTTGTCAAAAGATATCGTTAGGTCAGTTGAAGAGATTGAAGAGTTTATGAGAGAAAATAATATAAATGTAAAAGAAGATGAAGTTGTTACGAAATAATAATTAGAAGAGGCGCTCAATTTTGGGCGCCTTTTTATTGTGCACATTTTACATCTCCATATTTTCTTGAAAATTGTCTTCTATAATAAGCTTGAAAAAGAAAAAGGAGGGATTTTCGATGAAAAGATTTGTATTAACAGCAGTTACAGTCTCCGTAATATCTTTAATTGCTGCATGTTCTGCGACCACAAATACAACAAATGATCATAAAAATATGAACGACAAAAAAACAACACAGACTGAAACGGCTACAAAACCATTGAAAGTTGTAAAAGGGCCAGAAGTTACTTTAGTAGCGAAAGAAGAAAAACAAAAGCTAAGTAGCGGTGTTATTGTTCCAGTCTGGACATTTAATGGTTCATCTCCTGGTCCAGAAATCAGGGTGAAAAAAGGTGAAAAGGTTAAAGTGACATTAAAAAATGAACTATCTGCACCAGTATCTATTCATTGGCATGGGTATCCTGTCCCAAATAACATGGATGGAATTCCAGGCGTGACACAAGATGCGGTTGAATCAGGAAAAAGTTTCACCTATGAATTTGAAGCGAACGTACCAGGAACGTATTGGTATCATTCACATCAAGATTCTGTAAATCAACTAGATAGAGGTTTATATGGTGCTCTCGTTGTAGAGGATACAAATGAAAAGTATGATAAAGATTACCCATTAATATTAGATGAATGGGTAACAGATAAAGAAGAAATTAATAAGCAGTTAAAAGAAATGACAAAAGGGCAAACAGAAAAAGTAGATGGTAATAAATCTAAGGATAATGAAAATACGAAAAAGAATGATGATATGAAAGGCATGGATCATGGAAATATGAAGATGGAAGGTCATGATATGAGTGTGTATGACTTATTCACAATCAATGGTAAAAGCGGAGATTTAGTAGAGACATTAAAAGTGGATAAGGGCGATAAAGTTCGTCTTCGATTCGTTAATGCTGGTTATCTATCACATGATATACACGTTCATGGCCATGATATAAAAGTAATTGCGACAGATGGTCAACCAATTCATGATCCAAAATTTATAAAAGACAAAGTAATTTCAATTGCACCGGGTGAACGTTATGATATTGAATTTACTGCTAATAATCCTGGGAAATGGTATGTTGAAGACCATTCAGAAAATAAAGGTGCAAAAGGAATGAAAGCTGTTATTGAATATGAAGGTAGTAAAGAGATGAAAGACAAAGCAAACGAAAAAGAGAAGTTATCAAAATTAGACATGACGAAATATGGTACTAAAAAATTAGGAAGTTTCACGTTAGATCAACAGTATACTGCCACATATAATATGGACTTGAATACGCAAATGAATGGAAATGAAATGGTATATACAATTAACGGAAAGGTATTCCCAGATATTGACCCAATTCCAGTGAAAAAGGGTGACTTAGTAAAAGTAAAATTAGTAAATCGCTCTAAAGCGGACGATCACCCGATGCATTTACACGGTCATTTCTTCCAGGTGTTAAGTAAAGATGGAAAACCGGTAGAAGGTTCTCCAATTGTTAAAGACACTTTGAACTTAAAACCAGGAGAAGAATATGAAGTAGCCTTTGTAGCAGACAATCCGGGTGAATGGATGTTCCACTGTCATGATTTACACCATGCTTCAGCAGGAATGGTAACAGAAGTGAAATATACAGATTACAAATCTGATTATGTTCCAAACCCTAACATTCCTAATCAGCCAGAATAATATGAAGCAGTTATCCTATGGATAGCTGCTTATTCATTTTCGTTGCAAGTGTTAATGCATATGTTGATCGTGCCCGGATGAAGATGGGGGAGTATGATCTGGAAATGTCACGAATACAGTAAGAACAATTACTACGCTAATGGAAAGTACTAATAGAAACCGGCGGTGGATATAAGTAGAAAAGGTTTCTGATAAAAGCTGAATCATACATGACATAGTTATCGTTATAGTAAGTAAAAGACTAATAAACAGAATACTATGTGCTTGTTGAGCGTTTAACATTTCTGTAATCATAGCTCCCATCATACTTGCCATTAAACCAGAGAACATTCCTTCTAAGGCAGTGTACAGGTGAAAACGTAGACCGACTAAAAAACCGATACAACCACTAATCAAAATAGCAAGCAAAGTAGAATATAGTAATTCTCCTTTAAAGAGAATACCTAAATAAAAACCGATACTTAAACCGATACTCATACTAAAAGACATAATAAATACCATATACTCCATTAGGGTACCCTTACGTTTAGAAATATATGATGTGATAATAATCGAGATACAACAAAGTGTTAAGGCAGTTAACGTATAAGCAAACATCATGATACCTCCCTGTCCTATCATTCACTTCATCATATGTTCAAATGGAGAGTACTTATGCTTATTTATATCTGCAAATTATCTGCACAATTTAAAAAAGGTAAGTTCAATATAATTTTTAAATAATGATGGTTATCTTAGTAGACGATGCTTCATAAGGAATTGTTGTATTTAAAATTTTATAGAATATATGAAAGCAAATAGTAGTGAATGGAAAGGACGCTCGATTTTTGGGCGTCTTTTTTGTTTGTGAGCATGCGAAAGAAAGTGTTATATAATGAGTTTCTATTGTGAAGCCATAAAGAATAAGCGTATAATATTATAGGTCTCCCATTCGTGAGACAAACCGCGAATGATAAATAAGATTGTTGTATTATCATCGCTTCTAAACATATAGACAATGAAAGTAACACTGGAATACAGATAGGGAGTTATAAAATGAAATTAATTATTGCCGAGAAACCAGATCAAGGTTTGGCTCTTGTTTCACAGTTTAAATATCGCCGGAAAGATGGGTATTTAGAAGTAGAAGCAAATGAGTTATTTCCAAATGGAGCGTACTGTACATGGGCAATTGGTCATTTGACGCAGTTATGTAATCCAGAACATTATCACGCAGAGTGGAAAAAATGGTCATTAAATACATTACCGATGATTCCAGAGCGTTTTCAGTTTGAGGTAACAAAGTCAAAGTATAAGCAATTTAACGTTGTGAAACAGCTGTTACATAATCCTCAGGTAACAGAAATCATTCACGCGGGCGATGCTGGGCGTGAAGGGGAACTGATCGTACGAAACATTATTAATCTTTGTAACGTGCAAAAGCCAATGAAGCGTCTTTGGATTTCATCTTTGACGAAACAAGCTATTTATCAAGGATTTAAAAACTTACTAGATGAAGCAGATACGATTAATACGTATTACGAAGCATATACAAGATCTTGCGCTGACTGGGTCGTTGGTATGAATGCATCGCGTGTCTTTAGCATTTTGCTAAAGAAAAAGGGAATGAACGATGTATTTTCCGCTGGTCGTGTACAAACGCCAACATTAGCACTCATTGTAAAGCGTGAAAAAGAAATAGAGAACTTTAAGTCAGAGCCGTTTTGGGAAGTGTTCGCAACCTTTAATATAGAAGGAAAGAAGTATGAGGGGAAATGGGAGAAAGATAATGAGTCCCGCTTAAATGATCCTGATTTGGCAAATAAAATTGCAGCGTTTTGTCAAAATAAACCGGCTGTAGTAAAAGAAATGAAAACGGAGCGTAAAGAGTTTCAGCCGCCGTTTTTATTTAATTTATCCGCACTGCAAGCGACAGCAAACAAAGCTTTTAAATTTTCGCCGAAAAAGACGCTTGATATAACACAAGCACTATATCAAAAAGGGATAGTCTCTTATCCACGTTCGGATTCTAACTATGTTACACAAGGAGAAGCAGCGACGTTCCCTGATATTTTACAGAAGTTAAGTCAGTTTGATGAATATAAAGGTTTATTGCCAGCACCAATTGAATCGATTATGAACAATAAGCGTTATGTGAACGAAAAGAAAGTTACAGATCACTACGCAATTATACCGACAGAGCAAGTTACAAATCCAAGCAAACTATCAGGTGATGAAAAGAAAATTTACGATATGATCGTAAGAAGACTTATTGCGGCGCATTATGAAGTAGCGATCTTTGACTACACAACAATTACAACTCTTGTAGACGAACGTGCTGAGTTCATTTCGAAAGGAAAACAACAAATTCAAGAAGGTTGGCGTAAAGTTATTTTCCAAGACGATAAAGATGACGAAACGATTCTTCCAATTGTAGCTGAAGGTGAACAAGGAAAAGTTGTAAAGGTGAAAGTGAAAGAAGGAAAAACACAGCCACCGAAGCGTTATACAGAAGGACAACTTATTACGTTAATGAAGACGGCCGGTAAGTATTTAGAGAATGAAGAGCTTGAGAAAGTATTGAAGAAAACAGAAGGATTAGGTACAGAGGCAACTCGTGCAGGTATTATTACGATGCTGAAGGATCGTAAATATATAGATGTGCAGAAAAACCAAGTATACGCAACAGATAAAGGGAAAGTATTAATTACAGCAATCGGTGATAAAATACTGGCTTCACCAGAAATGACAGCAAAATGGGAGCAACGCCTTGCGGAAATTGGAGAAGGTACAGCTTCACCAGCTACATTTATGGAGCAAACGAAGAAGCTATCAGCTAAAATTATTGAAGACGCGGTAGAAATGTCGGAGAAATGGGATTTCACCGGATTACATGTTGAGTCGATTGAACGAAAAGGATCGAAATTTACAACAGGTAAAAAGGTCGGGAACTGTAAAAAATGCGATGGCGATGTTATTGACAAGTCCACGTTTTACGGTTGTTCCAACTACAACACAACACAGTGTGATTTTACCATTTCGAAGAAGATATTAAGCAAAGCCATTTCGCAAAAAAACATGACGAAGCTATTAAAAGGTGAGAAGACCGATTTAATTAAAGGCTTTAAAAAAGGCGAGAAAACGTTTGATGCGAAGTTAGAGTGGAAAGATAATAAGATTAATTT
>NZ_JBFPJI010000111.1:0-10893 GCF_040838205.1 Bacillus sp. S4 | reverse complement strand
TACTTATATTATATAGAAATTCCATTATAGTCAGTGAGGAGCTGAAAAACATGGAAACAATTTTACATAATGACCCACTTATAGCAGCTATAATTTCTTGGTTTTTAGCACAGTTAACGAAAGTCGTTTTTAAATTAATAAAAACAGGCGAGTTTGATTTTGCTAAGTTCTTTGCTTCAGGTGGAATGCCAAGTTCGCATGCGTCGACTGTTACTGCACTTGCTACAGGTGTCGGAGTGGTGGAAGGTGTGGAGAGTCCAATATTTGCGGTTGCCGCTATTTTTGCCATTATTGTTATGTACGATGCTTCAGGAGTAAGGCTTGCGGTTAGTAAGCAAGCGAAAATATTGAATGATTTTTTTCATGGTAGACAAACAGAATATAAAAAGTTAAATGAGCTCGTTGGACATACACCTTATCAAGTTGTTGTTGGTGCACTATTAGGAATTGTTGTCGGGGTTGGGTATTGTTTGTAAGCAGAATGTGTGTAATACACGTTCTGCTTTTCTTTGTTTTCATACATATTTAGCTAAGTTTTCGAATATCGTATACGGACTTAGAAAGGGTGGGTGAGCGGTGTGCTACTATATGACAAAGTGCGTGAGGAGATAGAGCGGAGAACGACTGCACTTCAAACGATGCAAAGGCAAGACGGAACGTGGTCATTTTGTTTTGAAGGAGCTTTACTAACGGATTGTCATATGATTTTTTTACTCAAATTATTAGGGCGAAATGACGAAATAGAACCGTTTGTGAAAAGGTTAGCATCTCTTCAAACAAATGAAGGGACTTGGAAATTATATGAAGATGAAAGGGGAGGGAATTTATCCGCCACGATTCAAGCATATGCTGCTTTACTTGCTTCGGAAAAATATTCGAAAGAAGATATGAATATGAGGCGAGCTGAAATGTTTATTAAGGAACACGGGGGAGTTTCTCGTGCTCATTTTATGACGAAATTTTTATTAGCGATTCATGGAGAATATGAATTTCCTGCGCTTTTTCACTTTCCAACGCCAATCTTATTTTTACAAGATGACTCCCCCCTCAGTATATTTGGGCTAAGCAGCTCAGCGCGTATACATTTAATTCCGATGATGATTTGTATGAATAAGAGATTCCGTGTAGAGAAAAAGTTATTGCCAAATTTAAATCATATTGCAGGCGGGGGTGGGCAATGGTTTCGAGAGGAGCGGTCTCCGCTGTTTCAATCGTTTTTAGGTGATGTGAAAAAGGTAATATCGTATCCATTATCGTTACATCATAAAGGATACGAAGAAGTAGAGCGCTTTATGAAGGAGCGTATAGATGAAAATGGAACTTTGTATAGTTATGCGAGTGCTACGTTTTATATGATTTATGCTTTGCTTGCATTAGGGCACTCTATTCAGTCTCCAATTATTGAGAAAGCTGTGACAGGATTAAAATCTTATATATGGAAGATGGACAGAGGAAGTCATTTGCAAAATTCTCCTTCTACCGTATGGGATACCGCTTTACTTAGCTATTCATTGCAAGAAGCTAAAGTTACAAATGAAAATAAGATGATTCAAAGGGCGACAGAGTATTTATTGCAAAAACAACAAACTAAAAAGGTAGATTGGAGCGTACATGCATCATCACTTGTAGCTGGCGGTTGGGGATTTTCAGATGTTAATACGACGATCCCTGATATAGACGATACTACAGCTGTCCTTAGAGCGTTAGCGCGAAGTAGAGGGAATGATAGAGTAGATAAGGCTTGGGGAAGAGGCGTGGAATGGGTAAAAGGATTGCAAAACAATGATGGAGGCTGGGGAGCTTTTGAACGAGGGGTAACGAGCAAGTTACTATCGAATTTGCCGATTGAAAATGCGAGTGATATGATAACCGATCCGTCCACACCAGATATTACAGGTAGGGTGTTAGAATTATTCGGAACGTATGCACCGAATGAATTGCCTGAAGAGCAAAAAAAGAAAGCTATCAAATGGTTAATGGATGTACAGGAACAGAATGGATCATGGTATGGAAAATGGGGGATATGTTATATATACGGGACATGGGCAACGATGACAGGCTTACGTGCAGTAGAAGTGCCTTCTACTCATCCATCGTTGAAAAAAGCAGCTTCATGGCTCGAGCATTTGCAGCATGAAGACGGAGGGTGGGGAGAATCCTGTCAAAGTAGTGTAGAGAAAAAAATTATTTCTTTACCCTTTAGCACGCCGTCACAAACAGCGTGGGCACTTGATGCACTTATTTCTTACTACGATCAAGAAACACCGATTATTCGAAAAGGAATTTCATATTTGCTCGCGCAGTCTACTATGAATGAAAAATATCCTACTGGTACAGGGTTACCGGGTGGCTTTTATATTCGCTACCATAGTTATGGGCATATATATCCGTTACTTGCTTTAGCGCATTACGTAAAGAAATATAGAAAATAAACCGAGAGATACTCTCGGTTTATTTTGATGGGTAGTAGGTCCCTGTTGAAAAGAATAAGGAACGTTGTAGTGCCTTATTTTTCTGTTGATTGGCGTTTTTGACGTGCATCAGCGGCATTTGCACGTGCGTTTGCTTCTAAGTCATTGTGGTCAGCGAGTTCGCGAGCGAACTCAACATCAATGCCATCGGCAGCTTTGTTTCGATTTACGTTCTTTTTTTTCATTCGACACAATCTCCTTGTGTTTTATCCCGCATAAACGGGTAGTAAAACTCCCACCTTAAAATTCAGATGGAACAAAGAAGCTAGGTGGGAGATTAACTGCCCGTAAATGCCCGATTGGTGAGGGCTGATTAAAGTTTCACTTTATGCGACGTTGCAAAGTTAGTTTGACACAAATAGACTTTTTTATACAAAGAGGATTTGGAAAGCATAGAGCCGAAATATACAATATAACTAATAGAAATGGGGGATAGGGATGGACTTGTTGAATGGGAAAACAGCTGTTGTAACGGGTGCTGCGCAGGGGATTGGAAAAGAAATCGCACGAGTTTTTGCAAAACTAGGGGCTAAAGTATTAATTAGTGATGTAAATGAAGAGAAGCTACAAGAAACGACACGTGAATTATCAGATGAAGGGTATGATGTGAGCTTATATCGATGTGATGTGAGTAATCAAAATGAAGCGAAGTCGTTAATTGAATATGCGGTGCAAAAATTTGGTACATTACATATTTTAGTGAATAACGCTGGGATTACAAAAGATGCAATGTTACATAAGATGGAGAAGTCTGCTTGGGAACAAGTATTACAAGTGAACTTAACTGGCGTTTTTTATTGTATGCAGCCAGCACTTCTTTATATGAGGCAACAACAATATGGACGGATTATTAATATTTCTTCTATTAGTAGGGAAGGAAATATTGGACAAGCGAATTATGCGGCTACAAAAGCAGGGGTAGTAGGCTTAACAAAAACAGCAGCGAAAGAGGTTGGAAGTTTTGGTATTACGTGTAATGCGATTTGTCCAGGATTTATGGATACTGATATGACAAAAACAATACCGGATAAAGTAAAAGAGAAAATGGTTGGAGCGATTCCAGTTGGAAGAATCGGAACACCGGAAGATATTGCAAACGCAGCTGCCTTTTTAGCATCAGAGTATGCGTCTTACATTACAGGAGAGGTATTAAATGTGAGCGGTGGGTTGCAAGTGTAAATGAATACATAATGAAAAGAACCTGACCGAGTAGGTCAGGTTCTTTCTCGTTAATTTAAGTTAATCCAAACGCTCTTCACTTCTGTATAGTTGTTCAGCGCGTAAGATCCCATTTCGCGGCCAAGGCCAGATTGTTTAAATCCTCCAAATGGAGATGCTGCATCAAAGACGTTATAACAGTTTACCCATACTGTACCTGCACGTACTTTGCTTGCAATATAATGTGCAGTTTTTACGTTTTCTGTCCATACACCAGCCGCTAAGCCGAATTGTGATTTATTCGCACGATCAATTACTTCATCAATATCGTTAAACGGTAATGCAGAAATAACTGGACCGAAAATTTCTTCTTTAGCGATTGTCATCTCATCATTTACATCAGCGAATACTGTAGGAGAAACGAAGTAACCTTGGTCGAATGGTTTGTTTCCTCCGCAAAGTACTTCAGCACCTTCTGCAATTCCTTTTTCAATATAACCCATTACACGTTTTTGTTGTTCTTCAGAAACGAGAGGTCCGATTGTAGTTTCTGGATTTAGACCAGCACCTTGATTTAATTTTTTTGAATATAGAACGAGATCAGCCATGACATTATCGTACATTTTCTTCGGAATAAATAAGCGTGACCCAGCGCAGCACACTTGTCCTTGGTTAAACATAACACCAGAAAGGGCAGCAGGAATCGCTCGAGATAAGTCAGCGTCTGGTAAAATAATGTTTGGCGACTTACCACCAAGCTCTAATGTAACGCGTTTTAACGATTCAGATGCTTGTCTCATAATTTGTTTGCCGACTGGAGTAGAGCCTGTAAATGCAATTTTATCTACGAGTGGATGATTAACGAGAGCTTGTCCAGCTGTTTCACCGAATCCAGGAACGATGTTAACAACGCCTTTCGGGAATCCAGCTTCTTCAATTAATTCAGCTAAGTATAGAGCGGATAGTGGAGTTTGTTCTGCAGGTTTTAAAACGATTGTACATCCTGTTGCAAGGGCTGCGCCCATTTTCCACATTGCCATAAGAAGTGGGAAGTTCCATGGGATAATTTGACCGACAACACCAACAGCTTCATGGCGTGTATAGTTAAAATATTCACCAGAAACAGGGATTGTTTGTCCAACGATTTTTGTAGCCCAGCCAGCATAATAGCGCATATGTTCAATTGCAAGAGGAACGTCTGCTGCTAAAGTTTCGCGGATTGGTTTTCCGTTATCTAAAGTTTCAAGCTGTGCCAGCTCTTCTTTATGCTCTTCCATTAAATCAGCGAGCTTGTACATAAGACGGCTTCGTTCAGCAGTGCTCATGCGTGACCAAGGACCTTCATCGAAAGCCATTCGAGCAGCTACGACAGCTTTATGAATGTCTTCTCGACCAGCTTCAGCAACGATAGCGAGTGTTTCACCAGTTGCTGGGTTAGGAGTTTTAAACGTTTTCCCGGAAGCGCTTTCGACAAATGATCCGTTTACATATAATTTCTTTGTGCCTTGAAGAAATTTCTCTACCTTTTCATGAAGATTTACAGCTAGTTGACTCATTGTATAACCCCCTTGAAAATATAATTTAAACGCAGTACGAGACGGCGTTTATTCCGAAATCAAGGATGTGGGAACTAGATGAAAAGCCTCTACTTAAAATCATAAATAATAAATGCTGAAAATTCAAATTTCATTTTCATTACAATTGTAAAAAATATGTAATGAAACATTGTATTCTATATAATTACAAAAAATCCTGCGCGTTTTTGTTTTCTAGTAGGAAAAACTAGAAAAACAGTGGTACAATTATACATCGTGAGAGGAGGGAGAAAATGAAGAATTATCATGATGATCCGCGCTTTCGAGTTGCCCATAGAGAAGCGTTAATTGGTCTTGGATTAGCTATTATTAATTTTATAATATGGTATGGATTTGCTTATGGGCTTGGAAGTAAGGATCCGAGTGAATATACATATGTATTAGGTTTTCCAGCATGGTTTTTTTATAGCTGTATCGTTGGATTTATCGTAATGGTTATTTTGCTTATTTTAGTTGTTCGTTTTTTATTTCAAGATATTCCACTCGATGAGGAAGAAAAAAGTGAGGAATGATAGATGAATTGGTATGTAATAATCCCAATGATAATTTCTTTTATCGTTGTGTTTTTAATTGGTGTATATGCATCAAGACGTGTACAAGCAACCGCTAATAATAAATTTTTACAAGAATATTTTCTTGGTGGGCGTGAACTTGGTGGTTTATTATTAGCTATGACGATGATTGCTACGTACGGTAGTGCAAGTAGCTTTATCGGCGGGCCTGGTATTGCTTACAATATGGGTCTGGGATGGGTGCTGTTATCAGCGATTCAAGTTGTAACAGGATATATCGTTTTAACGGTTATCGGTAAAAAGTTTGCTATTATCGCTAGGAAGATGGAAGCAATTACGCTTATTGATTATTTAAAGGGCAGATACAATAATAAAGCGGTAGTTGTTCTTTCTGCATTATGTATTATAATCTTTTTGTTCTCAGCAACAGTAGCCCAGTGGGTTGGCGGCGGACGATTAATTGAGTCGCTAACAGGACTTTCCTACACAACGGCACTATTTTTATTTACATTTTCTGTACTTGTGTATGTGTTAATTGGTGGATTTCGTGCAGTCGCTTTATCAGATACGTTATTAGGAATCATTATGTTAGTCGGAACAACAATCATTTTAATTGCTACTGTCATTGCTGGTGGCGGAGTTGAAAAGATTATGCAGGAACTTATTCAAATTAATCCGAATTTAATAACACCGTTCGGAGCGGATGGTAGTTTAACGAAATCATATGTCACATCATTTTGGATTTTAATTGGAATTGGTGTCGTTGGATTACCGCAAATTAGTGTGCGTGCTATGTCTTATAAAAATTCAAAAGCTATGCACCAAGCATTAATCATTGGAACGGTTGTCGTCGGTACAATTATGATTGGTATGCATTTAACAGGTGTGTTTGCAAGAGTAGTCCTTCCAGGCATAACGGTACCAGATAAAGTAATGCCGCTACTCGCGATGGAAGTGTTGCCACCTTGGTTAGCTGGAGTTTTCTTAGCTGCACCAATGGCAGCGATAATGTCTACTGTGAACTCATTATTATTACTTGTAAGTTCGTCAATTATTAAAGATATATATGTGAACTACATAAATAAAGATGCAGCGGCTAGTACGATAAAAAAAGGAAGTCTGTGGATTACTGGTATCGTAGGACTGCTTGTTTATGCAGCGGCTATTAAACCACCAGATTTTTTAATTTGGTTAAATTTATTTTCTTTCGGTGGTTTAGAAGCAGCGTTCATTTGGCCGATTGTGTTAGGGTTATATTGGAAAAAGGGAAATGCAACTGGAGCTCTCGCATCTATTTTAGTTGGAGTAGGTTCCTATATGTTTATTCACCTTTGCTATCCTAATCCATTCGGTATACATACAGTTGTTTTCCCGATTTGCTTTGCATTTATTGCGTATATAATTGGTAGTATGGTTACGATGAAAAAAGTAGCATAAAAATATAGAAAAACGTAGGGACTTCTAATGCGAAGTTCCTACGTTTTTTGTTTATGCAAAATTTTCTTTTTCAGTCTGTATTCCGCCATACATTCATAAAGTAATAACAATTGATGGGATGGAGTTGAGGTCTATGAAAAAAATATTGTTTTTAGGAGACCCAGGAATTGATGACTCTTTAGCAATTATGTATGGATTGTTACATCCTGATATTGATATTGTTGGTGTCGTAACGGGATATGGAAATGTAACACAAGGAAAGGCGACAAGTAATGCGGCTTATTTATTGCAAATGGCAGGGCGAGAAGATATACCTGTTATTAATGGTGCGAAAATTCCTTTATCCGGAGATTTTGTGACGTATTATCCGGAGATTCACGGTGCAGATGGCTTAGGACCAATTAAGCCTCCGAAAGCCTTTTCTCCAAATATAAAATCATTTTGTGCATTTTTCGATATTCTTGAAAAGTATAAAGGAGAATTAATCATTGTTGATGCTGGCAGGTCAACAACATTGGCGACGGCATTTATTTTAGAAAAACCGATGATGAAGTACGTGAAAGAATATTATATAATGGGCGGTGCTTTTTTAATGCCCGGAAATGTTACGCCAGTCGCGGAGGCAAATTTTCATGGAGACCCAATTGCATCACAATTAGTTATGCAAAATGCAAAAAATGTGACATTAATACCGCTTAACGTTACTTCAGAAGCGATTATTACACCGGAAATGGTGAAATACATTACGAAACATTCTAAAACGAATTTCAAGAAATTAATAGAACCGATTTTCAATTATTATTATAAAGCTTATAAAAACCTGAATCCAAAAATAACAGGGAGCCCAGTACATGATGTAGTAACGATGATGGTAGCGGCAAATCCATCTCTTTTAGATTACGTGTATCGTCGTGTTGATGTAGATACGATTGGAGTTGCGAAGGGGGAAAGTATCGCTGATTTTCGCCCGCAACCTGAAGCGAAAGCATTGAAAAATTGGGTGAGAATTGGTTGGTCATTAAATTATAAAAAGTTTCTTGAGGATTTTGTGAAAATTATGACGTAGACATAATAGGAACATACAAGTTAAAATAATGGAGATGATTATTTAAATAATCATCTCCATTATTTTGTTTTTAAGAGATAAATAGAGAAGAGTTACACAATAGGAGAGGAATTTTACTTGAAAAAAACTATAGTATGCGCAGTGATTGTGGGTATTTTTGTTTTGCTGATATCGGGTAACTTTTTAGTGAAAAAAGTGTGGAGTTCAAATAATGATGATGCGCAGTACATCGCATCCTTTATTGAAGAGCATAAAAATGAAAAAAATAGCGCTCTTCTAGTAAAGAGAAATGATAAAGTTGTGTATTCTGTAAATCCAGATGTTGTATTGCCAGTTGCTAGTACGATGAAGTTAATTGTGGCGCTTGAATATACGAAACAAGTTACAGAGGGGAAAATCGATCCGTCTAGTTTCGTTTCAATTAATGATGTGAATCGTTATTATGTGCCGAGTACAGATGGTGGTGCACAAGATAGATGGCAAAATTATTTACAAAAAAAAGAAAAGATAACTGAAGGAGCGGTTTCTTTAGAAGAAGTTGCAAAAGGAATGGTTAAGTTTAGTTCTAATGCAAATACTGAATATTTAATGGAGGTATTAGGATTAGACAATATTAATCGGAATTTACAAAGTTTAGCGCTTCCTGCACATCAACCGCTATTTCCGATCGTTTCATCTTTATACATTCCGGGATATTTGCATAAAGAATTACATGTTCCAAAATATAAAATAGAGAAAAAGTTAAAAGAAATGTCTCAAGAGCAATATCGTGAATATGCTATGATTATTCATGAACGCTTAAAAAAGAAGGGACCATTATTACAGAAGGAAATTCCTCTATATTTAGAGGAACGTTACGACAAAATTTGGTCGGATAGATTGCCGGCTGCTTCCGCTAACGATTATATGGTACTGCTTCAAAAGGCAAATCATCAAGGTGGTCTTACAGAAGCGGAAGAAAAAGTGTGGGCGAATATCGTCGAAACGGATATGAGTGCAAAGAAATATCGTAAAACATTCAGGCATGCCGGGCAAAAGAATGGTTATACACCATGGACGGTAACAAAAGCAGTTTATGCAATGGATAAACGCGGAAACTGTACAGAAATTGTTTTCTTGGCAAATAATTTAAATGAAGATGACAGTGCTGAAATACGTAAACATTTAGCAAATCTACACTTCCAAGTGTTGCAAAGTGATAAGTATGATGCGACTTTTATTAAGTAAACTTGGTGCTATGAGCGCCGAGTTTATTTTTATGTACAAGCACTTTTTCACCATCCCTGGGTATGATGGGTAGTAACACTTAGGCGAAAGGGGAAAAGGTGATGAAACAGAGTAAAGAAGAGTTTATTAAGAAGGAAGGCGCTGATTTCCCTGGGAAAACATATGTAGATTGTGTATTACAGCACGTATTTAATTTTCAGCGTAATTATTTATTAAAAGATATGTTTCAAGTGCATAGGGCACATATTACTATGTTAACTGAAGAAAAGTTGATGAAAAGAGAAGAAGCGAAAGTTATATTAACCGCACTTAAAAAAGTAGAGGGGATTCCAAAGGAGAAGTTGCTATATACAGAGCAACATGAAGATCTTTTTTTCTTAGTTGAACATTTGCTTTCTCAAGAAGCAAAGTGTGAATTTGTAAGTAATATGCATATCGGTAGAAGTAGAAATGATATGGGTGTAACGATGTATCGCATGAGTTTACGGCAATTTGTATTACGGTTAATGGAACATCATTTATTGCTGCAAGAAAGTATGCTGGAGCTTGCCGGTGAACATATGGAAACAATTATGCCCGCGTATACACATACACAACCGGCGCAGCCGACAACATTTGGTCATTATGTTTTGGCAATTTACGATACGATGCAACGAGATTTAGAAAGAATGAAAAAAGCGTATCATCTTGTAAATCATTCTCCAATGGGGGCAGCTGCCCTTTCTACAACAAGTTTTCCTATTAAGAGAGAACGAGTTGCGCAGTTACTTGGGTTTACAAATGTAATTGAGAACTCATACGATGCTGTTGCTGGAGCGGACTATTTATTAGAAGTTAGCTCGTTACTAATGGTTATTATGACGAATACGAGTAGATGGATTCATGATTTTTTACTATTAGCGACGAAAGAATATGATGGGATTACTGTAGCAAAGCCATATGTGCAAATAAGTAGTATTATGCCGCAAAAACGAAATCCCGTTTCAATTGAACATGCCCGCGCTATTACGAGTAGTGCTTTAGGGGAAGCATTTACTGTATTTCAAATGATTCATAATACACCATTTGGCGATATTGTTGATACGGAGGATGACTTGCAGCCGTATTTATATAAAGGAATCGAAAAGGCGATTCGTGTTTTTTGTATTATGAACGCAGTTATTCGAACGATGAAAGTAGAAGAGGAAACGTTAAAAAGTCGCTCATATAAACACGCGATTACGATTACAGATTTCGCAGATGTTTTAACAAAAAACTATGAAATACCATTTCGGCATGCACATCACGCAGCAAGTGCGATTGCGAATATGTCATTGGAACAGAAAAAGGAGTTACATGAATTAAATTTCAAAGACATAAATGTATACTTACAAGAAAATTTGAAAGTAAATTTATTAGAAGAAGAGTGGAAAGAAATTATATCACCA
>NZ_JBFPJI010000110.1:0-10939 GCF_040838205.1 Bacillus sp. S4 | reverse complement strand
GTATTGTTGTATAATATCAATGAAAGCGCTTATTATTTCAATATACATAATTCGAACTAAATTTTATCGAAACATTCTGATAGTTATACTTATATTTAAATGCAACAATTATAGTTATTAATGTAGGTATACCAAATATATCCACCCCATTTTTCTGTAAAATTACTTTATAACATGAAAGATTAACTTGGGTGATAAGTAATTGTGAATGTTTTTTTACAAAACAGATAAGTAATAGTGTTTGGTATTATGTAAATTATTGTAATAACATAAGAGTAAAGATAACATTTACATTAATTATTAGTTCATCAATTATTGAAAAAGAGCAAAATGCACCTTTTGTATAGGAAAAGGATTATATGCATTGGGAGGTTTAAACAAATGACGAGGAAGAATACAACGACAAACCCTTGGGCCAAGTTCCATGGTCCGAACCTTGGTTATGTTATTGAACAGTATGATCTTTACGTAACTGGAGCAGGTTCTGTTGATCCGGAATTACAAGAGCTTTTTGAAATTTTTGGAGCTCCTTCGTTTCAAGATGATGTCGTAACAGGGGACAACACAGCAACACATTTTTCTCCTCAAAACACAGGTAACATTGAAAAAATTCTTAAAGTCGTTCAACTTGTTGAACAGATTCGTTCTTTCGGGCATACGTTGGCTCACATCAACCCAATGGAAGATGCTGCAAACGGACAATCTCTTATCGAAAAAGCAATGAACGAACTGAGCGATGCTGATTTGAAAGCGATTCCAGCAAAAACAGTATGGCAAGATGCACCAGAGGGTATTCACACTGCACTTGATGTAATTCATAGATTAAAAGACGTTTATACAAAATCTTTAGCTTATGAATTCTCACATATACAAGATAGTGAAGAACGCGCGTGGTTGCATCAAATGGTGGAATCAAATTCATTGCGTCAACCATTATCAAATAAAAAACGAACTGCTCTTTTAAAACGTTTAACTGCTGTTGAAGGTTTCGAGCAATTCTTGCATAAAACATTCGTTGGTCAAAAACGTTTCTCAATAGAGGGCGTTGATATGCTTGTACCTGTACTAGATGAAATTGTTTCAGAAGGTGCTAAAGGCGGCGTTGAAGATGTCATGATTGGTATGGCTCACCGTGGTCGTCTAAGCGTACTCGCTCACGTATTAGAAAAGCCATATGGTCACATGTTTGCTGAGTTCAAACATGCAAAAATAGAAGGTGTAAAGACAAATGCTGGCTGGACTGGCGACGTAAAATACCATTTGGGTAGAGAACAAGTCGTTGGTAATGAAGAAGTTAGCACCCGTGTTACATTAGCAAATAATCCGAGTCATCTTGAGTTCGTTAACCCTGTTGTTGAAGGTTTCGCACGCGCAGCTCAAGAGAATCGTAAAAAATCTGGTCTTCCAGAACAAGATACTACAAAATCATTCGTAATTTTAGTTCATGGTGATGCTGCATTCCCTGGTCAAGGTGTTGTGTCTGAAACATTGAACTTAAGTAGATTGAATGCATACCAAACTGGCGGAACTATTCATGTTATCGCAAATAATGCAGTCGGCTTTACAACTGACAGCTATGATTCTCGTTCTACTAAATATTCAAGCGACCTTGCAAAAGGTTTCGATATTCCGATTGTTCACGTGAATGCTGATGATCCGGAAGCTTGTCTTGCTGCTGCAAACCTTGCGATCCAATATCGTACGCTGTTCAAAAAGGACTTCTTAATCGATTTAATCGGTTACCGCCGATATGGTCATAACGAAATGGATGATCCAGCAGTTACGCAACCACAAGTGTACAAAAAAATTAAAAACCACCCAACTGTAAGAGCAATTTATGCAGATCAATTACAATCTGCTGGTGTTCTGAATGCAGATGAGGTTGAAACAATTGCTCAGTTTATACAAGAGGAATTAAAGGCTGAATACGCACAAGTGCCACCAGCTGATACGAGTGCTGCAACAATTCACGTTAAAGTTCCAGAAGTTGTTGCAAAAGGAATTCAACCGATTGACACTGGTGTTTCAATTGACTCACTTCGTGCAATTAATGAAGGACTATTATCTTGGCCTGAAGGCTTTAACGTATATCCAAAAGTGAAGAAAATTCTTGAGCGCCGTAAAGATGCTCTTGAAGAAAACGGTAAAATTGAATGGGCACTTGCTGAATCGTTAGCATTCGCTTCTATTTTACAAGAAGGTACGCCAATTCGTTTAACTGGTCAAGATTCACAGCGTGGTACATTTGCGCATCGTCATATCGTATTACACGATACTGATACAAACGAAACATATTCACCATTACATCGCTTACCGAACATTAACGCATCATTCTCTGTTCATAACAGTCCGTTATCAGAAGCTGCTGTTGTTGGTTACGAATATGGTTACAACGTATTTGCTCCAGAAACTCTTGTGATGTGGGAAGCGCAATATGGTGACTTCTCAAATACTGCGCAAGCATTATTTGATCAATATGTTTCAGCAGGAAGAGCGAAATGGGGTCAAAAATCAGGTCTAGTTCTTCTATTACCACACGGTTATGAAGGTCAAGGACCGGAGCATTCTAGTGCACGTCCAGAACGTTTCTTACAATTAGCTGCGGAGAACAACTGGACAGTTGCAAACTTAACGAGCGCAGCACAATACTTCCATATCTTGCGCCGTCAAGCATCTATCTTAGGAACAGAGGCTGTTCGACCATTAGTAATTATGACGCCGAAAAGCTTATTACGTCACCCACTTACACTTTCTACAGGTAGTGAGTTAAGTGAAGGACGTTTCCAACCTGCTTTAGAACAAGGAAACCTTGGTGCGAAACCAAACAAAGTAAAACGCCTTGTTTTAAGTACAGGTAAAATGGCAATTGACTTAGCAGCAGAAATCGAGAGTGGTAAGCATGAGTACAGCCTAGATGAAGTTCATATGGTTCGTATCGAGCAGTTGTACCCATTCCCTGCTGACAAAGTTCAATCTATTATTAAACGCTTTAAAAACTTAGAAGAAATCATTTGGGTTCAAGAAGAACCTCGTAATATGGGCGCATGGCATTACATGGCTCCAATTCTGTTCGAACTAGCTGGGGATAAAGTGAAAACAGGTTACATTGGACGCCCGGATCGTTCTAGCCCATCTGGTGGCGATCCATTCGCTCACAAAGCTGAGCAAGAATTAATCGTTGCACACGCTTTAGATGTGAAGTACAACTTCCGCCAAGATAAACAAGAAATTGAAGTTTTCAGCAACTGAAAGTAACAATGAGTTTTTCAGGCTCAGCTGTGGCAGATAGTCTGCCACAGCCGGGCTAACAAATGGAGATTACCGAAGATTAAAGAAGACAAAACACACCGTTAGGCAAATAAGGGGAGGACATTTAAAATGATCGAAATTAAAGTACCTGAGCTTGCAGAATCTATTTCAGAAGGAACTATTTCACAATGGCTTATCAACGTAGGCGACAAAGTTGAGAAAGGTGGCAGCGTTGTTGAGCTTGAGACTGACAAAGTCAATGTAGAAATCATTGCAGAAGATTCAGGTATTGTATCGAAGTTACTAGGCGAACCTGGAGATACAGTTGAAGTTGGCGCTACTATCGCAATTTTAGACGCAAACGGCGCAGCAGTTGCAGTAAGTACACCTGCTCCAGCTAATGAGCAACCAAAACAAGAAACTACTGAAGCACCAAAAGCAGCAGCTCCAAGTGCTGAACAAAATAAAGCATTGCAAGGTTTACCAAATACAAATCGTCCTATCGCATCACCAGCTGCTCGCAAAATGGCTCGTGAATTAGGAATCGACTTAAACGACGTACGTAGTACAGATCTACTTGGACGTGTGAGACCACATGATGTACAAGCTCACGCTGCAGCTCCAAAAGAAGCACCAGCTGCTCCAAAACAAAGTCCGGCTCCAGTTGCAAAAACTGAATTCGAAAAACCAGTTGAGCGTGTGAAAATGTCCCGCCGCCGTCAAACAATTGCAAAACGTCTTGTAGAAGTTCAACAAACATCTGCAATGTTAACTACATTTAACGAAGTTGATATGAGTGCAATCATGGAATTACGTAAAGAACGCAAAGATGCTTTCGAGAAAAAACATGATGTACGTCTTGGCTTTATGTCATTCTTCACAAAAGCAGTTGTTGCAGCATTAAAACAATTCCCATTATTAAATGCTGAAATTCAAGGCGATGAGCTTATCATTAAAAAATTCTATGATATCGGTATTGCAGTAGCAGCTCCAGATGGATTAGTTGTTCCAGTTGTACGCGATGCTAACCAATTGAACTTCGCTGAAATTGAAAGCGAGATTCGTAATTTAGGTCTGAAAGCACGCGATAATAAACTTTCATTAAAAGAGCTACAAGGTGGTACATTTACGATTACAAACGGTGGTGTATTCGGTTCTCTAATGTCTACACCAATCCTAAATAGCCCACAAGTAGGTATTCTAGGAATGCATAAAATCCAAGTACGTCCAGTTGCGATCGATAACGAGCGTATGGAAAACCGTCCGATGATGTACCTTGCACTATCTTACGATCACCGTATTGTTGATGGTAAAGAAGCAGTTAGCTTCCTTGTTGCTGTTAAAGATATGCTTGAAGATCCAAAATCATTATTATTAGAAGGTTGATAGATTATTAATCTATTAAAGGCTGTAGAATGAATCATTCTACAGCCTTTTTTTATTGTATTCATACGGGACACATCACACTACATAGACTAATAATGTATGTCTAAAACGTAAGGGGGATAAAAATGAGTAACCTTCCAGTTCATGCAAAACTTAAAGCAAATAAGGATACTTTCTTCCTCCCCGATTCAAACGGGGGTGTTTACTTTCGAAATAACTCCAGTTCATTCCGTATGGATGGTGATGGAATTTATGACTGGATTGAGAAATTAATGCCTATGTTTAACGGTAATCATTCTTTGACAGAAATAACCGATGGTCTCCCTCTCCCCTATCAAAATCGAGTATTTGAAATTGGAGAGATTTTATATGAAAATGGTTTCGTTCGTGATGTAAGCCAAGATGCTCCCCACGAATTAAACAGTGCATTACTCGACAGATACGCTTCGCAAATTGAGTTTTTAGAAGCTGATTCCCATTCAGGCGCTTTAAAATTCGAAACGTACCGCGCAGCAAATGTGCTTATAATTGGTTCTGGCGATATGCTTACTTCCCTAGTTTCTTCTTTATTAGAATCTGGTTTACCTACATTTCATTATCTTGTTACAGATCGTGCTGAAACAAACTACGATCGAATTCATGAACTAAGCGAACGTGCATATGCAAATGATGACAATGTACTTATTCAAGAAATAGATAGTACAATTGATCGCCCTTTGCATGAAGTATTCGAGCCTTTCGACTGGATTTTATACGTTTCCCAAAATGGAGATATTGAAAGTTTAAGAGCAATCCATACTATTTGTAGAGAGTTTAGGAAAAATTTCATACCAGCTATTTGCTTATCAAGAATTGGTTTAGCTGGACCCGTCGTAACCGCAGACCGTGAAGAATGCTGGGAATCAGCTTGGCATCGTCTACACGAAACTACTTTACAAAGTGAAAATCCACCTGAACCTTTCTCACCAATTGCATCTGCAATGTTAGCAAATGTTATCGTTTTTGAGTTATTTAAACATGTCGCTGAAGGTTCACACAGGCAGCATAATCCTCAATTCTTTTTATTAAACTTGGAAACACTTGAAGGAAAGTGGCACCCTTTCATAAAACATCTTCTCGCAACCGATGAAATCTTTACAATTGACACAGTGCAAAATCTTCAAGAAAACCTTGCCCATCGTTCCGGACAATATACTTCAACTGAACTTTTTCGTTTTTTTGATACGTTAACTTCTAAAGAAACTGGCATATTCCACATGTGGGATGAACAAGATTTACACCAATTGCCTTTATCACAGTGCTATATTCAAGTTGCAAACCCATTATCAGATGGACCTACCTCTCCCCTTCCTACTATAACTTGCGGTGGATTAACTCATAATGAAGCACGCCGCGAAGCTGGTTTAACAGGAGTTGAAACATATGTAGCTGAAATGATTCATCGTCTTATCCCCGAACATACTGATATCGGTATTGGTGCTGGGGAAACGATGACAGAAGGTGTATACCGAGCACTACAAAAACATTTAAATAATAAGTTATGTGAACGCCAATCACATATGCTAGAAGAGATTACAGAGCTTGATTTAACCGAAATTCATGATAAACATTGTAGGTTTTATTACGATGCTCTCTCTGCAATTCATGAAATACCTAAAGTAGGAATGAGTGAGGAATTACTTGGTTTTCCTGTCGTTTGGATCGGTATTAATGATAGATGGTATGGTGCGGCAAATATTAATATAACACTCGCGTTAAGAAATGCCCTGCAACAAGCACTCCTTCATATTCAAAATGAAGAGATTCCTTATAAAGCTAATATGTTACCGGAATCATCCATTGTTTTATATAGTACGGATTCTGTTAGATTAGCAATACAAGAAGAGGAAGAAATTCCGGGCGTACAGTCTTTACAAGTTGCTTTGCAAAATTTAACGGAAAACAACTTTTATCCATTTGTTTTTGATTTAGCTATTGAGTCATTTTTAAGAGACAACTTAGACGGTGTATATGGGGTATTAATTGCAAAGGAGGATGACCAATGACTCAAAACATATTACTTATAGGAGATGGCCTACTCACAGACTATGTACATGAGCAATTGTGTAAGCAATATTCACTCATCCGCCAGCATACAATTACAGCAGCTCTCCCTGAAAACATTCATTTTGCTCTTGTCTTACATGACGGGTCTCCTTCTTCCGTACATCATGATGCTGAGCTTATCTTTCGCTCAAATAATATTCCGTGGCTTCGCGCGTTTACTTCGTTTGGTGAAGGTATTATCGGTCCTTACGTTCAGCCTCTTACAACTGGATGTTCCCACTGCGCTGATGGACGCCGGTTTATAGCTGGCTTTGATCAAAAAGAAATGTGGGAACTACAACGGAAATATGCATTAAAAGCAGATAACGTGACGAGGCGTGATGTACGCGCCACCCAAAATGGAATGTTACAAATGTGCCAGCTCATTCATGCTGAAACAGAGAAGATATTAACTAACAAACATTCTTCTATAGACAATGAACTCATTTTACTGGACTTACAAACATTACAATGTACCCGGCATTCGTTTCTTCCAGACCCTCTCTGTCCGGTATGCAGCAATTTGTCTGACGATACAGCAGATGCAGCTCAAATTTCTTTACAACCAAGTTTGAAAACGAGTACTGAAACGTATCGCTGTCGTTCCATTCATGAGCTAAACACATTTTTAACGAGAGACTATTTAGATTACCGGACTGGTATTTTAAACGGCCAAATGCAACATTCTTTATTACCGTTTGCTGATGTTATTATAAACATGCCATTACTGTTCGGAAATGAAGGTGTCGCGGGCCGAACTCATTCATTCGCACTTAGTGAAGCAACCGCTATTCTAGAAGGGTTAGAAAGATATTGCGGTATGTCGCCTCGCGGGAAAAAGCCAAATGTGCATGGTAGTTTTCATGAGCTAGAGCATATTGCACTGAACCCCCTCACACTCGGTGTGCATACAATTGAACATTACAATCGTGATACTTGTCCATTTAAGCCGTTTGATCCTGATTATGAGCAAAACTGGGTATGGGGATACTCTTTATCACAAAGCCAGCCACTTTTAGTTCCAGAATCAATCGCTTATTATAGCCTCGGTCATCGAGATGCTTTCGTATATGAAACATCAAATGGATGTGCAATTGGTGGTAGTTTAGAAGAGGCAATTTTTCACGGCATTTTAGAAATTGTAGAGCGTGACGCCTTTTTGCTCACTTGGTATGCCGAATTACCTCTTCCCCGCCTTGATCTTAGTTCAGCAGAGGATACGGAATTACAATTAATGATCCAGCGGTTACGCACGATCACCGGGTATGAATTACATGTTTTTAACGCAACGATGGAACACGGCATCCCTAGCCTATGGGTCATCGCAAAAAATACGCGTGAAAATGGAATGAACGTTGTTTGTGCAGGAGGCTCTCATTTAGACCCAATCCGAGCTCTAAAGAGTGCAATTCATGAAATAGCAGGCATGTTACTTATAGCAGACGAAGAGCTCGATCAAAAAAGAGAGTATTACGAAAACTGCTTACAAGATCCTTACCTCGTTAATAAAATGGAAGATCATAGTATGCTGTACGGATTGAAAGAAGCGGAAGAACGTCTTCACTTCCTTTTACGTGAAGATGCTCCGGTGCAAACGTTCCAAGAAATGAATGTATTACAATCATTTGATATGGATTTAACATCTGATCTTCATCAACTTTTAAACCGGCTACATCAATCTAGACTTGAAGTAATCGTTGTAGATCAAACGGTCCGCCTTATAGAAAAGAACGGCTTACATTGTGTAAAAGTCATTATTCCAGGCATGTTACCGATGACGTTCGGTCACCATCTCACTCGGGTTACAGGACTAGATAGAGTGTATACCGTACCGATGACACTTGGATATAGGGCTGAGCCTTTAACGAATGAAAGTTTAAATCCACATCCGCATCCGTTTCCATAATTCATAGTGAGGGGGAAATTTGATGCAACTGGATACTTTTTTACATCATCTCCATTTTTCTATTAATGAAATTATGTCGTCCGATAAAGAGATTGATTGGGAAGACGCACCACTTCCTTATAAATTATATCGAAATTTACCAGTAATCCCTCTCTCTTTAGAAATCCCATTAACTTTGCGGAGTTCTTCTACTAAACCTAACTTAGAGGAAATCGGTCATTATCTTTGGTACTCATTTGGTTTAACACAATTCTGTCAGCCTACTACTAACCTAGAAAATAATAAAACAACGACTCTATTTCGAAGATTCATCCCTTCTGGAGGCGCTTTATATCCAAATGAATTATATATGTATTTAAAAATGGATCATTATCCAGACGGCATTTACCATTACGACGCCGCTCATCATCGTCTCATCTTACTTCGCGAAGGAAATTTCGATTCTTATCTTACAGAAGCACTCGGCAATCGTTGCAACATACATTCTTGTTTTGGTGCTGCATTCGTATCCACTATGTTTTGGAAAAACTTCTTTAAATACAATAACTTTTCGTATCGTCTGCAAGGATTAGATAGCGGTGTGCTCATCGGTCAATTACTTGAATGTGCAAAACAATTCGGTTATACAAATGGTGTATATTTTCAGTTTCTAGACCGGGCAATGAATCATTTACTTGGACTGTCTGAAGGTGAAGAAAGTGTGTATGCTGTTATTCCTTTACGTACAGAACCGAATACAGATTGGTTTCACAACGATCATCGTGAAAATAAAACAGTTACTTCTCATAACTTACTGCAGCAAATCCCGCCGTTAACACATGAGCATTTCGTTCGTTCAAAACATGTAGATGACTATCCGATGATAAAAAAAATAAACGCGGCATCTATGATCGAATCCACCGAATACTTTCAAACGTTAACACATGCAGAAAATTATCAATATAGTTCACATACTGTGCAGCTACCGCAAGTAGAGCGTTTATCTTATGATTTCTTACAACTTTGTAAAAAACGATATTCACCTGATTCTGACTTCATTTTAACGAAATGGGATGCAGCCGAGCTCGCTACTTTACTACAAGAAGCGAGCCTCTCCTTCCCTTATTACAACGACCTTGATGGCAAACATTTAAATAAAAACGCACGAGTCTCACTGTATGGATGTTTTTATAACGTAAAAGACATAGAAAACGGCGCTTACGCTTATAACAGTAGGACACATTCCATACAGCCAATTCGGTACGGAGACCTTCGTTATCCGCTTCAATCTAGTATGACGATGGATAACGTAAATCTTTTTCAAGTACCACTTTGTCTACATGTAATCGGAAATAAAGATTACTATAAAAGTAAATTAGGTTATAGAGGATATCGAATTCATCAAATGGAAGCTGGCATGCTCGTTCATAAACTTGTTTTAGCTGCGAACGCTATGGGGATGGGCGGGCATCCGTTACTAAGTTTTGATACAAATTCATGTGATCAATTGTACGGGATAGATGCCGGAAATGAAACTTCACTCATTCAAATTCCGGTTGGGGCGTATCGAGCTCGGAATTGGCTAAAAGGGTCCTTGCATAATTAGAAGCACGCCGGTAGACGGCGTGCTTTTTTTAGAGGAGTTAAATTATTAAAAGCGAAATAAATACATATTCTTATATAAAAGGAGAGTTTGAATTGAGTATTTTACAACAATTAATCGAGCAAGCGAAAAATCCTCGCGGGACAATTGGTTCCTCTATGCTTTGCATTATGAATGCTGCGCATACGAGACTAACAAATTGGGCTTTACAAAAAATACATATACGTGAAGATGCAGTTATTTTAGATATCGGTTGCGGAGGTGGGAAAACAATACATAGCCTTTCAAGACTAACTCCCCACGGAAAAATATACGGCATTGACTATTCAGAACAAGCTGTTGAAAACTCAAAGAAAACCAATATGAAGGATGTAAAAACAGAAAAAATAATCATTCATCAGGCAAGCGTGTCCTCGATTCCATACACTACAAACTTCTTCGATCTCATTACTGCCTTTCAAACTCATTACTTTTGGCCTGATGTTGAGAATGATATGAAAGAAGTATTTCGCGTCTTAAAACCGAACGGATCCTTTTTACTAGTCGCTGAAACTTTCAAAATTCAATATCATATGGATAAATTTAAGACGACCGAAGAATTAGTAAACCTTTTTTATAAGACGGGATTTACAAGCGTGAAATGTTACGAAGAAAGAGGGTGCCTTTGCGTAATAGGAAATAAGTAAAAAAGCAGACCATTAGGGGTCTGCTTTTTACTAGATTAATTTAAA
>NZ_JBFPJI010000109.1:0-10975 GCF_040838205.1 Bacillus sp. S4 | reverse complement strand
TATATGTAGCTGGCTCAATATGGCTAACGCTACTTATAACATGTATGCTTTCTTTAACTGCACTAACATTAGGCACATTTTTATCGGCATACGCAAATAATGAATTTCAAATGATTCAATTTATACCGCTTGTTATCGTGCCACAAGTCTTCTTTTCTGGGTTGTTTCCAATGGAATCCATGAATACATGGTTACAAATGTTAGGTAAATTATTTCCACTCACATATGGTGCTGACGCTATGAGACAAGTAATGATTCGGAATCAAGGGTTTACAGAGATTGCATTAGATCTTACTGTATTACTACTTTTTTCACTATTATTTGCAGTAGGAAATGTATTTGCATTAAAGAAACATCGCAAAATATAATGATGATAAAAAGGAGCACAATAAATGAAGAAGGATTGGCTGGAAGAATTAGTTGCCGCAACGAATACTGATAAACGTAATGAACGTCAAATGCGTATATTAGAGGCAGCTGTTGATATGTTTGGAGAAAAAGGGTACGCCTCAACTTCAACGAGTGAAATTGCAAAGCGAGCTGGTGTAGCGGAAGGAACAATCTTCCGCTACTATAAAACGAAAAAAGATTTATTGTTTGCAGTCGTGATGCCGACCTTAACAAAGTTTGCTGCACCATTTTTCGTACAAGCCTTTGCAAAAGAAATATTTAAAACAGAGTATGAATCGTATGAAGTGCTTTTAAGAGTAATAATTCAAAATAGATTTGAATTTGCTAAAAAGCACTTTCCAATGATAAAAATATTAATTCAAGAAGTACCATTTCAGCCAGAACTAAAAAGTGAAATACAACAATTAATAGAAACAGAACTGCTTGTACATTTTAAAAAGCTGATTGCAAAGTTTCAAGAAGAAGGGGAAATTATTGAACTTCCGCCATCTTCCGTATTACGTCTTACTTTATCAGCTGTATTAGGGTTGCTCTTAACGAGGTTTTTATTATTGCCGGAAGAGAAATGGGACGATGAAGTGGAAATTGAAAATACGATTCAATTTATATTGTATGGACTAACGCCACGGAGGTAATGCGATGCGACAATTTGCTAAACCGATAATTGTTGTAAGTAAATGTTTAGAATTTGATGCCTGTCGTTATAATGGAGAGATGGTTCCAGATTTAACAATTCGAAACCTGCAGCCATTTGTTACATTTATACCTGTATGTCCTGAAGTAGAAATTGGTTTAGGGACTCCTCGTGAAACGATACGTATTGTAGAAAAAAATGGTGCGAATAGGCTTGTACAACCGTCAATACGAGAAGATGTAACTGAAAAAATGAATGAATTTTCAAATGCATTTTTACAAACATTACCTGAAGTTGACGGTTTTATTTTGAAGAATCGTTCGCCAAGTTGCGGAACTCGTGATGTGAAAATCTATTCTGGTTTTGAAAAAGGGCCAGTAAAAGGAAAAGGAACTGGATTATTTGGCGGAGCAGTAATAAAAAAATTTTCGCATCTTCCAATTGAAGAAGAAGGTAGATTGTCGAATTTTATTATTAGAGAGCATTTCTTTACAAGATTGTTTACAATCGCGCATTACAAAATGATTAAACATACTAAAAACATAAAAGAACTCGTAGCGTTTCAATCAGATTATAAGTATTTATTTATGGCATATAATCAGGTGAAACAAAAAGAATTAGGGCGTATTATTGCAAATCAAAAAAATGAAACAATTGAAGTCGTATTTGATAACTATGAGAAGACTTTATATGAATTATTTATGCGCGCGCCTCGCTATACATCGAATGTAAATGTATGTGAGCACATTTTCGGATATTTTAAAACAAAGCTAAAAAAACAAGAAAAAGATCATTTTCTAGAACTGATACAAAAATATGCAGAAAAGAAAATACCACTTAGTAGTTTGCTTACAATTTTAAAATCATGGGCCATTCGATTTGATGAAAAGTATTTATTAAGACAAACATATTTTGAGCCATACCCTGAAGGGTTAGTAGAAATTTCTGATTCGGGAAAAGGTAGAGATTATTAAACAATAAATTACATAATTCGACACAAAACCTCCTATGTTGTTGTAGAACAATGTAGGAATTTTTTTGTGCATTGGTACAGAATCTGTTTTAAAATTAAGTTATGACAGAAATGTAGCAATTGTCTAACTAATATTCGTGTCTTTTAAGAAGTAATGTTTGTAGTAGAAACTCGTACGCTGTCGAAACTCAATATTCGATAAGGGGTGTGTAGCGGAATGGAATTTACTCTAACTCGCGAAAAACAAATGATTAAAGAAATGGTACGTGACTTTGCTGAAAAGGAAATCGCACCGAAAGCTGTGTATTATGACAAAACTGCAGAGTTTCCATATGAAACATTTCAAAAAATGGGCGAACTAGGATTATTAGGCATCCCATTCCCAGAAGAGTATGGAGGTTCAGGTGGCGATACATTATCGTACGCGTTAGCAGTTGAAGAAATTGGTCGTGCTTGTGGTGGTACTGGTTTAAGCTATGCTGCAACAATTTCATTAGGTGCTTCTCCAATTTATTATTTCGGTACAGAAGAACAAAAACAAAAATATTTAGTTCCAATGGCGTCAGGGAAAACATTAGGTGCTTTCGGATTAACAGAGCCAAACGCTGGATCTGATGCAGGGGGCACACAAACGAAAGCAATATTAGATGGCGATGAATATGTTATTAGTGGCGAAAAGTGTTGGATCACAAATGCAGAGTATGCAAATACAATTATTGTAACCGCTATCAACGGTGTTGAAGACAATGGTAGAAAACGTATTTCTGCATTTATCGTACCGACTACTAGTGAAGGGTTAACGATTTCAAGCCCTTACGATAAGATGGGTGTTCGTGCTTCTAATACTTGTGAAATCGTACTTGATGGTGTGCGTGTACCGAAAGAAAATATACTTGGTGATGTAAATAAAGGATTTAAACAATTCTTATATACACTTGATGGAGGACGTATTTCAATCGCAGCATTAGCAGTAGGTATTGCACAATCTGCATTTGAACGTGCATTGCAATATGCGAAAGAACGTCAACAATTTGGTAAAACAATTTCTAATTTCCAAGCGATTCAATTTAAATTAGCTGATATGGCGACTGAAGTGGAATTAGCGCGTAATTTAGTACATAAAGCAGCTTGGTTAAAAGATAACGATAAACCTTTCGGTAAAGAAGCGGCTATGGCAAAGTTGTTTGCATCTGAAGCAGCTAGTCGTATCGCGAATCATGCGGTACAAATTCATGGTGGATATGGCTATATGCGTGAATATGAAGTTGAACGATATATTCGTGATGCAAAACTGTTAGAAATTGGTGAAGGAACTTCTGAAATTCAACGTCTCGTAATTGCAAGACATTTAGGATGTAGATAAAAAGGAGGAGTCACTATGTTTCAAAAAATATTAATTGCTAATCGCGGGGAAATCGCAGTTCGCATTATGAAAACTTGTCAAAAACTTGGCATTCGTACCGTTGCTATTTATTCTGAGGCTGATGAAAATGCCCTTCATGTAAAATTGGCAAATGAAGCTTACTTAGTAGGCGGTCCACGTGTCCAAGAAAGCTATTTAAACCTTGAAAAAATTATTGAAATAGCTAAGAAGACAAATGCTGAAGCAATCCATCCGGGGTACGGATTATTATCAGAGAATCCATCTTTTCCGATTCGCTGTAAAGAAGAAGGAATCGTATTTATCGGTCCTTCAGAAGAAATCATTACTAAGATGGGAAGTAAAATTGAGTCACGTATAGCGATGCAAGCAGCAGATGTGCCAGTAGTTCCAGGCATTACTACAAATATTGAAACTGCTGAAGAAGCAATTGAAATTGCAAAACAAATTGGTTATCCATTAATGCTTAAGGCATCCGCGGGCGGCGGAGGCATTGGAATGCAGTTGATGGAAACTGAGCAAACGCTCACCAAAGCATTTGAAAGTAATAAAACAAGAGCGCAAAATTTCTTTGGTAACGGAGAAATGTATTTAGAGCGCTATATAGCAGATGCACACCATATTGAAATTCAGCTTTTAGCAGATACACATGGTAATACAGTGTATTTATGGGAACGTGAATGTTCAGTGCAGCGCCGAAATCAAAAAGTAATTGAAGAAGCGCCTTCACCATTTTTAGATGAAGGTACACGAAAGGCTATGGGAGAAGTTGCTGTACAAGCTGCTAAAGCTCTTGGTTATACAAATGCTGGCACAGTGGAGTTTCTTGTAGATGATCAAAAGAACTTTTATTTCTTAGAGATGAATACGAGATTACAAGTAGAACATCCAGTTACAGAAGAAATTACTGGGTTAGATCTAGTTGAACAACAACTACTTATCGCATATGGTGAGAAGCTATCATTTACACAAGATGATGTAAAACGTAGTGGTCATGCCATCGAGGCTCGTATTTATGCAGAAGATCCGAAAACATTCTTCCCATCACCTGGGAAAATTACAGATCTAACGTTACCGACAAATGTACGTATTGATCACTTTTTGGAGAATCAAGTAACGATTACACCTTTCTATGATCCAATGATTGCGAAAGTAATCGCTCATGGCGAAACTCGTGAAGAAGCGATTTCAAAATTACAGGATGCGCTGCAAGAGTTAAAAGTAGAAGGTATTAAAACGAATACACCAATGCTACTACAAGTATTGGAAGATGATGTGTTCAAAAGTGGTATTTATACAACGGGTTTTGTAACGAAACAACTTGTTAAAAAATAAGATTTATGAATATTAAGGGGGAAAAAATGATGACGAAAGTATATGCATCGATGGCAGGAAATGTTTGGAAGATTGTTGTAGGAGTAGGAGACACAGTAGAGGAAGAGCAGGATGTCGTCATTTTGGAATCTATGAAAATGGAAATTCCAATCGTTTCAGAAGAAGCCGGAACTGTTATGAAAATTAACGTACAAGAAGGCGATTTTGTAAATGAAGGAGATGTATTACTAGAAATTGAATAGGGAGATATAGGGGGAAGCGAATTGAAACTACCTAATTTTGCTGTCATTAAAGAAGTCGGGCCACGTGATGGCTTACAGAATGAAAAAAAGATTGTTGGCACAAAAGATAAAGTAAAATGGATTCAACTACTTACAGAAGCGGGATTGTCGTACGTTGAAGTTTCCTCATTCGTTCACCCTAAATGGGTTCCTGCATTAGCAGATGCAAGTGATGTATTTTCTGAGCTAAAAAGGGATCCAAATGTTACATATGCAGCGCTTGTTCCAAATCAAAATGGTTTGGAACGAGCTTTTTTGCAAAATGTAGATGAGGTGAATGTTTTTTTATCAGCAAGTGAATCTCATAATAAAAGTAACATTAATAAACCAATTAAAGAAGCATTAGGTGTAATTGAAGATATAACAAAACAGGCAACATTCGAAGGGAAAAAGGTAAGAGGCTATGTTTCTACTGTATTTGGATGTCCTTATGAAGGGGATATAAGTGCCACAGCAGTTGACGAAATATGTAATCAACTATTCTCATACGGCATTTATGAAATCTCTCTTGGTGACACGATCGGTGTAGCAAATCCATTACAAGTAGAGCAAGTATTAGAACATTTATTAAAGAAGTATGATGCTTCGCAGTTTGCAATGCATTTTCATAATACGTATGGAATGGCACTGGCAAATGTAGTTAAGTCTTTAGAACATGGTATTACAACGTTTGATAGTTCTTGTGGTGGACTTGGAGGGTGTCCTTATGCACCAGGAGCATCGGGTAATGTTGCTACTGATGACTTAGTACATATGCTCCATAAGTTAGGTGTCCAAACAAATATAGACGAAGAAAAGTTATTGAGAGCTAGTCATTTTATTCAAAGTAAGTTAAATATCCAATTACCGAGTCATGTGTATAGAGCGCTTCAACATAAAACGATAAGTAGGTGAGAAGATGCTACAATTACAAAATATTTCCGTTGACTATGTTACACCGCATGTTGTAAAGATTTCGTTAAATCGTGAAAGACAAGCTAACTCATTATCTTTGGCATTATTAGAAGAATTACAGACTATATTAACTCAAATAAACGAAGAATCAAATACGCGCGTTGTTATTTTAACAGGGGCTGGCGAAAAAGCGTTTTGCGCTGGTGCTGATTTAAAAGAGCGTGCCAACATGAATGAAGAACAAGTTCGCCATGCTGTGGGTATGATTCGTTCTACTATGGAGATGGTTGAACAATTACCACAACCAGTTATTGCTGCAATAAATGGAATCGCACTTGGTGGAGGTACTGAATTAAGCTTAGCTTGTGATTTTAGAATTGCTTCTGACACTGCAAGTCTAGGTCTCACTGAAACTTCCCTTGCAATAATACCTGGAGCGGGTGGTACGCAGCGATTACCTAGATTAATTGGAGTTGGTAGAGCGAAAGAATTAATTTATACAGGAAGACGTATTTCGGCGCAAGAAGCGAAAGAATATGGTTTAGTAGAATTCGTAGTACCAGCTGATTTACTAGAAGAGAAAGCAATTGAAATTGCAGATCGAATTGCTAATAATGGTCCAATTGCCGTTCGATTAGCAAAAGAAGCAATTTCAAATGGTATTCAAGTAGATTTACATACCGGCTTACAAATGGAAAAACAGGCGTATGAGGGCGTAATCCATACGAAAGATAGATTAGAAGGATTACAGGCATTCAAGGAAAAACGCAAACCAATGTATAAGGGGGAGTAAATATGTTAGATCAAAAACAACAATCTAATTCATTTGAAGAACGAGTTGAAACAATTAAGCAAGGCGGGGCACCGAAATATCATGAACAAAACAAAGCAAAAGGGAAACTTTTTGTTCGAGATCGTTTGGCTCTTTTATTCGATAATGGTGAATATGTGGAAGATGCATTATTTGCAAATTGTGAACAAACTGGATTACCAGCTGATGGTGTTGTAACTGCGACTGGTAAAATACATGGTCGTACTGCGTGCGTAATGGCAAATGATTCGACTGTAAAAGCTGGATCATGGGGAGCACGTACAGTTGAAAAAATTCTACGTATTCAAGAAACAGCAGAAAAATTACGTGTACCGTTATTTTATTTAGTTGATTCTGCTGGAGCGCGTATTACAGATCAAGTTGAAATGTTCCCTGGACGCCGCGGTGCAGGAAGAATCTTTTATAACCAAGTGAAATTATCTGGTAAAGTGCCACAAATTTGTTTATTATTTGGACCTTCAGCGGCTGGTGGTGCGTATATTCCAGCATTTTGTGACGTTGTTATGATGGTTGAAGGAAATGCTTCTATGTATTTAGGGTCTCCGCGTATGGCTGAAATGGTTATCGGTGAGAAGGTAACTTTAGAAGAAATGGGCGGAGCACGTATGCATTGCTCAGTATCAGGATGCGGAGATGTTTTATGTAAAACAGAAGAAGATGCAATTACGCAAGCAAGACAATATATTTCTTATTTTCCAAGTAACTATTTAGAAAAGACTCCTTTGATTACACCTCAAGAACCGAAACAGTTCGATAAAACGTTAGAAGAAATCATTCCAGAAAATCAAAATGCTCCTTTCAATATGAAAGATCTCATTAACAGAATTATTGATGAAGGTTCTTTCTTTGAAGTGAAAAAATTATTTGCGCAAGAACTAATTACAGGTTTAGCACGCATTGATGGTAAGCCAATTGGCATTATTGCAAATCAGCCGCGTATGAAGGGCGGCGTATTATTCCACGATTCAGCTGATAAAGCAGCGAAGTTTATAAATTTATGCGATGCATACCATATTCCATTATTATTCCTTGCAGATGTACCTGGGTTTATGATTGGTACAAAAGTAGAACGTGCGGGAATTATTCGTCACGGTGCAAAAATGATCTCTGCAATGAGTGAAGCAACTGTACCGAAAATTTCTATCGTCGTTCGAAAAGCATATGGAGCTGGCTTATATGCAATGGCAGGTCCAGCGTTTGAACCAGATTGCTGCTTAGCATTACCAACAGCTTCTATTGCAGTAATGGGTCCAGAAGCAGCGGTCAATGCTGTATATGCAAATAAGATTGCAGCTTTACCAGAAGAAGAGCGTGCAAGCTTTATTGCTGAAAAACGAGAAGAGTATAAGAAAGATATTGATATTTACCGTTTAGCATCTGAGATGGTGATTGATGGTATTGTTCATCCAAACAATTTACGTGAAGAGTTAAAAGGACGATTCGAAATGTATATGAGTAAATATCAAGTATTCACGGATCGTAAACATCCTGTATATCCAGTTTAAAAGCCCTATTTAGGGCTTTCTTGCTCAAAAAGTCAAGGAGGGGAAAACATGAAACAAGCAGTTTGGTTTCCAACAGAAGAATATAAAGAAAAAACGCGTTTATTTGGTTGGATGAAATCATTAGGCTATGAAGATTACGAAGCTTTTTATAATAAGTCAATTGAAGAAACAACTTGGTTTTGGGGAGAAGCTGAGAGAGCAGTTGGCTATCAGTGGATGAAACCATATACAGAAGTGTTAGATTTAGAAAATGGTACACCGTTTGCACAGTGGTATACTGAGGGAACTTGTAACGTAGTAGAATCTGCTTTATCTCGCTGGCTTGCAGACGATAAAACGAAAACACAAGCAGCACTTATGTATGAAGGGGAAAACGGAACTTCGAAATCATTTACATATGAAGAGCTTGACAGCTGGGTAAGCCGTGTTGCCAACGGTTTGAAACATGCTGGTATTGAAAAAGGTGATCGTGTAACAATTTACATGCCAATGATTCCTGAAACAGTTGTTGCTATGTTAGCGGTAATGAAAATTGGAGCGATTATTTCACCAATATTCTCAGGTTTTGCTGCTGATGCAGTAATGACACGTGTACAAGCAGCTGGTTCAAAAATGGTTATTACCGCAGATGGCTTTTCACGCCGTGGGAAAATTGTTTCATTAAAAGATGAAGTAGATAAAGCTTGTGAACATTGTCCAACTGTTGAAAAGGTGGTAATTGTTCGTCATGCAGGAAATGATTTTACACCGCATAATTATGATTTTTCATGGAGTACGTTAGAAAAAGAAAAACCATTTATACATGCTGAAGAAATGAACAGTGATGATCCATTAATGCTTATATATACATCTGGAACGACTGGTAAGCCGAAGGGGACAGTACACACACATGCTGGTTTTCCGCTAAAATCTGCATTTGATGCAGGGTTTGGAATGAATATAAAACAAGGCGACCGCGTATTGTGGGTAACTGATATGGGCTGGATGATGGGACCATTTTTACTATTCGGCTCTTTAATTAATGGCGCAACGATGGTTATGTACGAAGGTGTTCCAGACTTTCCAAAAGCAGATCGCTTATGGGAGACAGTTGATAAATATGAAATTACTCATCTCGGTATTTCGCCAACGTTAATCCGTGCATTAATGGCAAAAGGTGATGAGTATGTAAATAAACATTCTTTAAAGAGTTTAGAAGTATTCGCATCAACAGGAGAACCTTGGAATCCAGATCCGTGGATGTGGCTGTTTGAAACAGTTGGAAAAGGAAAGGTCCCGATCTGTAACTACTCAGGTGGAACTGAAATTTCTGGTGGGATTTTCGGTAATGTTCTTATAAAACCAATTGCACCGATTAGTTTTAACGCATCTTTACCAGGAATGGCAGCAGTTGTACTTGATAATCAAGGTAAACCGATTCGTGATGAAGTCGGAGAATTATGTTTAGAAAAACCGTGGGTTGGTATGACGAAAAGTTTCTGGGAAGATGATGAGCGTTATGTGAACACATACTGGTCACGTTTTGAAAATAAATGGGTTCATGGTGACTGGGTCATTTATGACGGTGAGCAATATATCATTACAGGACGTTCAGATGATACGTTAAACATTGCTGGAAAACGTATTGGGCCTGCTGAATATGAATCTATTCTTGTGAAACATAATGATGTAATAGAAGCAGCGGCAGTTGGTGTACCGGATGATGTAAAAGGTGAAGTTTGTCATTGTTTTGTTGTATTACGAGACGGTGTAATATTCTCTGGCGAGTTAAAGAAAGAATTAATGAGTTTAGTAAACTCTCATATTGGTAAAGCTTTATGTCCAAAAGACATCCACGTTGTAGAAGATTTACCAAAAACACGAAATTCTAAAGTAATGCGACGTGTTATTAAAGCAGCTTACTTAGGAAAAGAGTTAGGAGATTTATCGTCACTTGTAAATCCTGAAGTAGTTCCGTTTATTCAGGGGTTACAGTCTAGCAAACTATAAAATTACGAATGAGCTCTATGTAAATAGAGCTCATTTTTAATGTTTACAAAAAGATAAGAGAGAAAAAGTAAATTTGAAGTTAAAAAATCTACTATTAGTGTTAAGTATGTCTGTTTGTTTTTATCAAAATAGGATACTGTGGCTGTCTATTCAATGGAGTGATTGAATTTTGTTAAGAATGAAAATTTAGTGAAGAAAAAAGTAATGAATAAAAGGAGAAATCCCTGGGGGACAGGGATTCAATAAGGGAGATATTATTGTCGTTCAATGTCGAAATTTGGCGTATCCGACAAATTAATATTATCACGAATTTTCAGGAGGTTGTGATAGTGGATGTGTCAAAAATGTGTACGGGTTTCATATAAAAGTGTTATTTAAATAGGAAAAGGGAAAAGAATTAAGTTCACTGGTTCTTAAGATTTTTCCCTTTTAAATTTACTGTTTGTTCGTTGTTCTATATACAGCTGAAATTGGTAAATCTTCGCCATGTAAAGCTTGAGTACTGTCCTTTTTGTTTGAATCATGTGCCTCCTGAGATGTTTCTTGCATTTGCTCTTGGGCTTTACTAGGAGTATTCAGCGCATCCGATGACACATAATCAAGTTGTTGACTTAATAGATTTTTTTTATCCATGTTATGTAGCTCCTTTTTGAACTTAGATATAAAAACGAAGTATTTTTAAATAGTTACGTGGATATTATGTATCTTTGAATGGAATTATATACACAAACTATATTGAG